>DASQNN010000565.1:0-4543 GCA_035644955.1 Nodosilinea sp.
GCGGCCATGCGTTTGCCGCCGGTGATGTAGGGCGACACCACCACATCGGCTCCGCCCCGCTGAAGTTTGAGGATGGCCTCTTCGCTGCTGGCCCGGGCGATGGTGCGAATACCGGGAGACAGGGTTTTGGCCGACAGCACAATGTAGAGGTTTTCGGCGTCGGAGGGCAGGGCCGCCACCAGGCAGCGGGCTCGCTCTACCCCAGCCTGCATCAAGGTCTGATCCTGGGTGGCATCGCCCTGAAGCGAGGTATACCCAAACTGCTGGGCAATTTGAATCGCGCTGTCTTCAGAGTCCACCACGACAAAGGGAATGTGCTCCGCAGAAAACTCGCTCGCCACCTGACGCCCGGTGCGCCCTAGCCCGCAAATGATGTAGTGGCCCTGGAGTGATTCCATAAGTCTGCGCCGATTGAGTAATCGAAACCCGGCCTGAAAATGCCCCTGCACAATGGCGTCGGTAAGACTGTTGAGAATGTAGGCGATCACGGCGACCCCCATCATGATCAGCAGGATGGTAAACAGCCGACCCCGGGGGCTAAGCGGATTGATCTCCCCAAAACCCACCGTCGATAGGGTGATCACGGCCATATAGGCGGCATCGAGCCAGCTCCACCCCTCCACCAGGCGGTACCACAGCACCCCTGAAAACGCCACACCGCCCAGGGCGATCGCGCCGCGAATTAGGTGTAGCCGGGTGCGTCGGTAGTTTTCTTCGGCAACGGTTTCGCCATAGCGAGGGCGTTTTTGACGCACAGTAACCCCTGATTGGCCCAGACGGTGGCGTGAACGAGCCCACAGGCGGCCATAGCTGCCCTAAATTGTAGAAGCAAAAAGCGCCCTGGGGTGAGCCAGAGCGCGGATTCCCTGTCCTGGAGAAAACTTAGTCGGCCAACCGCACTCGCCCGGCACGAATGCTGTCGAACACCTGGTTGATGTGCCGGCGATCGCGGGAGGTGAGCGTCGGGTTGCTGAGCAGGGCCGTCGATAGAATGAGGTGGTCGCGGCGGCTCAGCCTGCCCTGCTCGATGACATCGCTGACCAGGGTTTGAATATTTGGGGCGGGTAGAGATGACACCATAATTGCAAATCCTCGATTCAGGAGTGACGATAGTAGATGGCGACCGATCAGTGGGCTAAATCAACAGGCCAGATCAGCAGGAGATGACCGTAGAGACCGTGGACGATGCTGTAGCTGTGGCTACAATTTCCATCTCTCTTAAGCATGCCTAATCCCTAGGCGTTCCGCTCGAGCGGCCAGTGAAGATTCAGTAAACCTGTATTAAAACCTACTTAAAGGCACCCTCTCCACAGAGAAGCTACGGAAAAAAGCGCCAATTCAGACACCCAGGAGACCGCCATGGACATTCATCGGCTCGCGGCCTTTCGCGACAACTATATCTTTGTGCTCTACGACGCCGAGAGCCACCAGGCGGCGGTGGTTGACCCCGGCGATGCCCAGCCGGTACTCGCAACCCTAGCGGACCTGGGGGCACCCTCCCTGACGGCGATTTTCAACACCCACCACCACAGCGACCATGTGGGCGGCAATCGTCAGCTGCTGGAGCAGTATCCCGCGGCCCTGGTCTACGGCGGGGTGGAAGACCGGGGCCGTATTCCAGGGCAAACCCATTTTTTGCAGGAGGGAGATAGGGTGCAGTTTGGCGACCGCCCCGGCGAGGTCTTTTTTGTGCCCGGCCACACCCGCGCCCACATTGCCTACTACTTTGCTCCGGCCGAACCCGACGGCTGGGGTGAGCTATTTTGCGGCGATACACTGTTTGCCGGCGGCTGTGGCCGTCTGTTTGAGGGCACTCCCGCGCAGATGCTGGCGTCTTTGGGCAAGCTGCGGCGGCTGCCCGACACCACCCGCGTGTGGTGCGCCCACGAGTACACCCTCAGCAACCTCACCTTTGCCATCACGGTCGATGGGGCCAATCTTGCCCTGCGCGATCGCCTAGAGCAGGTGCGGGCGGCCCGGGCTCAAAACCAGCCTACGGTGCCCACCGACCTGGGGCTGGAGAAGCAGACCAATCCCTTTCTGCGCTGGGATAGTAGGGCCCTGCAGCAGGCCACTGATAGCACCTCGGCGGTCCAGACCTTTGCCCGGCTGCGCGGCAAAAAAGACCTGTTTTAAGCCCTTTGGTGGGGGCCGGTGCTATACAATCACAAAAGCAGCGCCATCCTGGGGGCAAAGCACCTCAGAACGACCATACAAGGGGCAAAACCTGGCCATGATGCTCAAATCGACCACCCGGCACATCCACATCTATACCGCCACCGTTGCCAATAACGAGCTGGTGCCCAGCGACGACAAGCTCACCCTAGACATCGACCCCGACAACGAGTTCAACTGGTCTGAAGACTCGCTCAAGGCCGTCTACGCCGAGTTTGACCGCTTAGTCGATGCCGCTGAGGGAGAAGATCTGACCGACTACAACCTGCGCCGGATTGGCTCTGATCTCGAACATTTTGTGCGGCAGCTCCTGCAGCAGGGGGAGATTAGCTACAACCTCAAGAGTCGCGCCCTCAACTACAGCATGGGTTTGCCTCGGGTTGAGAGCGAGAAATCGGCGGGCTAGGGCGATCGCTAGCCGCCACTCCGCTAGGCCTATCACCCGGATAAGAGCTCCCCAGGGTTCAAGAAACTGTAGCTAAACCGTAACCGGCTGCACCTGGGAGTTGGGTAGCTTCCCTAATCGGTTCAACCCAGGATGAGATCTTCCAGAGTGAGACCCTTGGGGGTGAGATACTTGGGGGTGAGATGCTCGGGGGTTAGATACCATGAGAGACTACGAGCTGTTTACCTGCCTCCAAGGATCGTGATCCAGTGCTCTAATCCATCCTGTCGGTCGGTTTCGACCCCGCCCGCCAGCCTCTGCAAGGTTTGTCAGACGCCTCTGCTCTATCGTTTTTTGTTGGCCGTCGGCGATGAACCGCTGACGATGCGCCCTGGCACGCTGATCGCGGGACGGTTTTTGGTGTGGAGCGATCGCCTCTGGCTAGACACTCGGCCCGATCATCCCACCCCGACCCTGGAGCAGATTCCAGCCTCGGTGCTGACCTATCTCAAACTGTTTTCCCTGGCCCAGCACATCCCCCGCCCCTACGCTTACCTGACCTCAGAGCAAACGGGGCTAATGGCAGCGGTACTGCTGCTCGACATGGCTCCCATCGGCCAGCATATTGCCCATGCCGATGCCCTAGCTCAGGAAGATTCTCCTGACCTGGGGCAGATCGAGGCGACCTTGCTGCCCGCCCTACCCCAAATTTGGCCTGAGGGCTCGGCTCTGCAGCAGCTCAACTGGCTGCGGCAGGTGGCCAACCTGTGGCCGCCCCTAGCCACCGAAAGGGCGGCCTCGACCCTGCTACAGCTCGACGAGCTGCGAGCAGACGGAGCGCTGCTGCGGCTCACTACCCTGGCGGTGGACGACTCTAGCCCTACCCTGGCTCAGCTGGGTCAGCGGTGGCACGACCTGGTGGCTACGGCCCAGCCGACGGTGCGGCCCTACCTGAGCTGGCTGGTCAAGGCCCTCAAGGACGGACGGCTAACGGCGGCTAAAGATCTGCTGGCCGAGTTGGAAGGAGCCATTCAAACCCTGGCCCAGGGGCTGTTGGTAGCGGTGGACTGGGTGGCGGATACCGACCAGGGACCAACCCGCGATCGCAACGAAGACGCCTGCTACCCCGAAAAAGACCCGCGCCAGCAGCGGCTGACGGGGCTGACGGGAGACGTCGAGATGCCGCCCCTGCTGCTGGTGTGCGACGGCATTGGCGGCCATGAGCAGGGCAATGTGGCCTCGCAAACCGCCATTAAGCTGCTACAGCAGGAGCTAGAACCGCTCACCCAGAAGCCCCACCTGTCACCGAGTGCGATCGCCCAGCGCCTCAGGCGGGCGCTGATTTTGGCCAACGATGCCATCTCGGTCCGCAACAACGACGAACACCGCTCGGCCCGCGCTCGCATGGGCACAACGGTGGTGGTGGCCCTGGTGCATTTTCCCTACGTTTCGATCGCCCATATCGGCGACAGCCGAGCCTACCGCATTAGCCCCCGCACCTGCTACCAAATTACCGTCGACGACGATGTTGCTTCCCGAGAGGCGCAGCTGGGCTATGCCCTCTATTCCGAGGCGGTGCAGCTTCCCAGCGGCGGCGCCCTGATTCAGGCCCTGGGCATTAGCGACTCCAACCTCCTCTACCCCACGGTGCAGCACCTGCTGCTCGATGACAGGGCCGTGCTGCTGCTCTGCTCCGATGGGTTGAGCGACTACGATCGCGTCGAGGCCCTGGCTCCCCACCTGGTGGCGCCCCTGGCTACCGATCAGGGCCCTCTCAGCCCTGTGGTCGAAACCCTCATTCAGCAGGCCAATCGGCTCAACGGCCACGACAACGTCACCGTCGGGCTGATGCGGTTTGTGCCCCAGCCCAGCCCCCTGCCGACTCTCCCCCCTG
The DNA here is from genome assembly GCA_035644955.1 of Nodosilinea sp. Lineage (GTDB taxonomy): Bacteria > Cyanobacteriota > Cyanobacteriia > Phormidesmidales > Phormidesmidaceae > Nodosilinea. Next base: position 4,455 of record DASQNN010000565.1, read on the forward strand.
GCCCCCTGCGCCAGGACACTGCCACCCCCGACCCAGCTCTGGCCCATCCCTCCCCTCCCCTCCCAGAGACGGCAGCGCCGCCCACCCGA
>DASQNN010000566.1:0-2463 GCA_035644955.1 Nodosilinea sp.
ACGGCGATCGCGCTCACATATCCCGGCTCCGGGGACCACTGGTAGAGCTGCCCCGAGGGCTCTGCCTCCTGGGAAACCACTGTTACCGGTGCCGGAACCGAGGTCAGATCGGCAGTCTCTAGGCTCAACTCCAGGGCCTGCATGGAGTCAGTTATGCCCAGGCCCTGGCGTTTTAGGCAGGCTTCTTTGCCCGTCCAGTAGCGTAAAAAACGATGGTCAGCCTGGGGATGGGGCAGAGTCAGTACGGTTTCAGCCTCGGTGGCGGTGAGGGAGCGACGACACAGGCCCGGCAGGCATTTTACCGGGCGCAGAGCTTCGATATCCACCCCGATCGCCGTCACCTCCTCAGCCGTGCTAATGGCCACCAGCAGCCGCTGCTCGCTGTGGGACAGGTTAAAGCGGGGCACCCCGCCAGGATGACTGACATCTGGGCTGAGTGCTGGTTTGCCCTTGGCTCCATACACGAAGGTAAGTGCGGCGGGCGCTTGGCCGGTATAGCGGCTCAGGAGGTGGCGCAGGCAGCCTCGGCTGGCCAGGAACTGACGCTGGACGGCGGGCCGGTGGAGGCGCTGAAGCTGAGCTTGTTCCGTAGGCGATAGACAGGCTTTGAAGGCCGCCTGGGTCGTCGTCGCAAAGGTCTCGGTAGAGAGCAGCCAGAGGTCGATTGTGGGTGAGGCACAGCCCTGACAAAACTCAGCCATAGAGATCTCAGGCCCAAAGTAGGGGTAACGGGTTAAGCGTAGCGGGGGCAATCTAGCGCTATTGTGCAGTAAGCTGGGCACCCTTGGCGCAGCCCCCCGCCTTGATCTGCTATGCCATCGCCGCCGTTTGCCCCTGCCCCCCATGACCGCGCTGCCTCGCAACCGCCTGCCCCGAGCCAAACTGGGGGGGTAAATATCTGCATTTTGGGGGGCGGCTTTGGCGGGCTGTACTGCGCCCTGGCCCTGCACCAGCGGCTGGGTAAATCGGCCCAGGCGCGCATTACCCTGGTGGAGCCGCGCGATCGCTTCAACTTTACCCCCCTGCTCTACGAACTGCTGACCCAGGAGCTGGCTTCCTGGGAAATTGCCCCCGCCTACAGAGACTTGCTCAAGCACACCGCCGTTGACCTGCGCCAGGACTGGGCCGAGCACATTGATCTGGCTCAGCAACGCGTCACCCTCCGCCACGGGGAACCCATTCCTTACGACTACCTGGTAGTGGCCCTGGGCAGTCAAATGCGGCCCCCCGCTACCCCCGGTAGCCAGGCCCACTCCCTACCGTTTACCACTCCGGCCGATGCCGAGCGGCTAGAGCGGCGGCTGGCCGACCTCGACTCTCTGCCCACCGTGCGGGTGGTGGTGGCCGGGACTGGCCCCAGCGGGGTAGAGCTGGCCTGCAAACTGAGCGATCGCCTCGGCCCCCGGGGCCACATCACCGTGGTCGATCGCCGGGGCGAAATTCTGCGCTCCTACCCCGCTCGGGTGCAGCGGGCGGCGGCGCGGGCCATGGCTAAGCGGGGGATAGAGGTTTATTTGGATGCCGCGATTGGAACCGTAGATGCCAGCGGGCTAACCTTTGGCTACGAGGGCCACACCCGCCACTGCCAGGCCGACATAACTCTTTGGACGGTGGGCACCGTGCCGCGATCGTGGCCTGGGAACACAGCCCCCAAGCCCACCCCCCTGGGCCAGTGCCAGGTAATGCCCACCCTACAACTGCCTGACTACCGCAATGTCTTTGTGCTGGGGGATATGGCCGCGATGCCCGCCCCAGGCCGCGACCGGGCCCCGACTACGGCCCAGGCCGCCTACCAGGCTGGCCCTGCGGTCGCCCACAATCTGCTGGCGCTGATCGCCAACCGACCCCTCAAACCCTTTGTTTACCACCACCTGGGCGACATGCTCACCCTGGGCCAGGGTGATGCGGTGGTGTGCGGGTTTGGGCTTTGTATTACGGGGCGACTGGGGGCATTTTCGCGCCGCTGGGCCTACTGGCTGCGGCTGCCCACCATGGCCCATCGCTGGCGGGTGCTTAAGCATCGCCTGGGGTTTAAGCCCTAGGGCGTGTCATCAATTCTGGCTAAAGTCCTGATGAAATCAGCATTGCCACGCCCGACCCAAAAAATAGGCTAGGGGCTGTAACCCTTGATCTTTAAGCTATTAGCGGCTGATTGATAACAGCCCCTAGCGGGGCCAAAAACTTGCTTGGGTGTAGTAAATACAGCAATCTTGCCGCTGCGATTGGGCTAGATTCTTCTCTCAGCAGGAATGTTGGCAGCAGAACCTTATCGACAGCCTGCGGGGTTTTCTGTAGCGCCCGGTGGGCAAAGGCAACGACTGTGAAGCGTTATCTAAAGGGATTGAGGTACCTGTGGGTGAGTGCGATCGCCCTGCTCCTGATCGCCACCTTTGCCCTTCGTCCGGCCCCGGCCCAGTCGCCTCCGGCCCATCCCCTCGAACCGCTGACCGCCGCAGAGATTGA
>DASQNN010000567.1:0-2493 GCA_035644955.1 Nodosilinea sp.
AGCAGATTTTGTATCCTTAGGGTCTCGCCCAGACTGGTCTTGGGTGACCATCGCACTGGGGATGCCCAACAACCTATGGGCACAGGCAATCAAAGCGACCTGCTTGGGTTTCCCTGCGCTTACCTACGGCCGGTCTTCTAATCCCTGGCCGCAGCGCTGGTTCGAGGAGGGGGGCATGACCCTGGCGATTTTCCCAAGCCGTGGACGTAGCCATCGCCAGAACCGTTAGGGCATTTTCTATACCCCTAGAGCGATAGCTATAGGCCGCTGCGCTGCCCCAGTTTTCTACAGCAACAATGGCCATTGGCCTGAGTGCAATGGCCACCGCTATCAATGCGGAACGGTGACCCGGACTAGATCTCGGCCCTCAATTTAGCAACACCGCAATGCGAATCACCCCTGCCTCCCCAAACCCTGGCAGGATGCACCCTCGCTCGAACCCTGAATTACTGGCATCCAGGTGTAGCGCTCCAAGATGGAGAAGGTCGTTAATGTCATAAAACCATGACGCAATAATACGCAAGGGGATCAGTATGTCATAATTTCATGACATACTGATCCCCGAACCCTTGCTCTCTCGCTAAAAGAGCCAGAAAAGCCTTGCTAGGGGCTTGATCCCAGCGGTTGTTTTTGTCATGCTACGGAGCAACGGTTGATCCCCATCTGAAACCCAAAGCCCGGTCACAGGGCGTTGAGGCTAAGAAAATAGCGACAAAGTGTCTGGATGCGGGATCGCTCTGGCTCAGCGGGGCAAGGTGGCCCTACCGCTGACCACATCCTCGGTCTGCCGTGGTTAATCTGCTGTCGTACTGGTCTTTATGAGGAGAGTGCTCGATGTCATCCCCCCGTCTACCCCTGGAAGAAATGACCCTGCGGCAGCTCCGCAAGGTGGCCAGTGAGTACGAAGTGTCGCGCTACAGCCGCATGCGCAAAACCGAGCTGATCGAGGCGATTCAAGCTATTGATGCCCGGCGAAAAGCCGGAGTGCTACCCACTTCGACCCCAGCCTCGATGCCTGCGATGGCCGAAGCGAACCCCGAACCGGCACCGGCAGCCTCGGCCCCTGCTTCGATGCCCGTAGCTACCCCGTCCCTAACCACCCCGCCTGTAACCACCCCGCCCGCGACTACCTTGCCCAAGCAACCCCTGTCCGTAGAGGCTCTGGCCTCAGTGGATGAAGGCCTGGCCGATCTGCCCAGCGGCTACGGCGAAAGCCGCATCGTGCTGATGCCCCGCGACCCTCAGTGGGCCTATGCCTACTGGGATATTCCCCACACCCACAAAGACGAGCTGCGCCGTCAGGGCGGTTCGCGGCTGGCCCTGCGCTTCTACGACGTCACTGATATCGACTTTTATTCCCAAACTCCCCACAGTCTGCAGCAGTACGAGTGCGACGAGCTGGCGCGGGAGTGGTACCTGCCCATTCCCGTCAGCGATCGCGACTACGTGGCCGAAATTGGCTACCTCTGCAACGACGGGCGTTGGCTGGTGCTGGCCCGCTCCCTCCCCGTCCACATTCCCCCGGTGTACCCCTCCGAGTGGGTCGAAGACCACTTTGTCACCGTCGATTGGCAGGCTGACCTGCGCGGCCAAACCCTGATGGAACTCAAGCACCCCAGCCAGCGCGCCGCCGAAAGCGCCAACGCCATCTACGACGAAATCTATGCCATGACTGAGTCGGCTGAGGCCCAGCGGGTCGCGGGGTCGCTGTTTGGCTCCATGCAGCAGGTGCCGGGCTCCATGGCTCCCGAACAGGCCATCAGCTCCTACGTGTTTCCCTCTGGGGCGGGGCTGTGGGCAGTGCCCGGTGCCGCCGCGGGGCTGCCTACCATGTCGGGGATCGGTGCCTTTGGCGAACTCACAATGTCTGGTGCCGGGTTGACCATGTCGGGAGCGGGCTTCTCGGCCTCGGCTCCGCCGGTTCGGCCCCGCCAGTTTTGGCTGGTGGCCGATGCCGAGCTGATTGTCTACGGTGCCACCGAACCCGATGCCACCGTTACCATTGGGGGGCAGCCCATCAAGCTCAACTCCGACGGCACCTTCCGGTTCCAAATGTCCTTCCAGGACGGCAATATCGACTATCCAATTATGGCGGTAGCGGCCGATGGCGAACAAACTCGAGCCATCCATATGACCTTCGATCGCGCTACCCCCTCGCGCCGCACCAACACCAAAGATGAAGCGGTGTTGGAGTGGCTGCCCTAGGCTGCCCATTGCTTAACGGCAGAATCACAAGTTAAGGAGTGCCCCAGGGTGCTCCTTTTTTCTTGAGAAATAGGGCAACTCCCCGCATAGAATGAAGTGTTGCCGGCTCAGCTTGGCAACCCAGGTCTTGGTTATTCCACCCTAAGTAAACTCCTAAGCCGTGAAATTATTCCTATTCCATACTCCTGAAGAAGTGCCTGAGCAGGGTGCCCCCGACTGCGCGATCGCCATTGACGTGCTGCGGGCTACCACCACCATGGCGGCGGCCCTAGCGGCGGGGGCCGAAGC
>DASQNN010000568.1:0-4911 GCA_035644955.1 Nodosilinea sp.
ACATCGCGGCAAAATCCGCTGATGATCATCGACACGGCATCTTCCTGGGAAATGCCCCGCTGGGCAAAGTAGAACAGCTGGTCTTCCCCGATCTTAGAGGTCGAGGCTTCGTGCTCTACCTGGGCGGTGCTGTTCTGCACCTGAATGTAGGGAAAGGTATTGGCGCTGGAGGTATCGCCGATGAGCATTGAGTCGCACTGGGAGTAGTTGCGCGCCCCGGTAGCTTTCGGCCCAATTTTTACCAGACCCCGATAGCTGTTCTTTGAGTTTGCCGCCGAAATACCCTTGGAGATAATGGTGCTGCGGGTGTTTTTGCCCACGTGCACCATTTTGGTGCCGGTGTCGGCCTGCTGCATGTTGTTGGTCAGGGCCACCGAGTAAAACTCCCCGACGGAGTTGTCGCCCACCAGCACACAGCTGGGGTACTTCCAGGTGATGGCCGAACCGGTTTCAACCTGGGTCCAGGAGATTTTGGAGTTTTTGCCGGCGCAGAGGCCGCGCTTGGTGACGAAGTTGTAGATACCGCCCTTGCCGTTTTCGTCGCCGGCGTACCAGTTTTGCACGGTGGAGTAATTGATGCTGGCGTCATCCATGGCGACGAGTTCCACAATCGCGGCGTGGAGCTGGTTGCTGTCGTACATGGGGGCGGTGCAGCCCTCCAGGTAGGTGACCGAGCTACCCGCCTCAGCCACAATCAGCGTGCGCTCAAACTGGCCTGAGTCGCCATTGTTGATGCGGAAGTAGGTGGACAGATCCATCGGACACTGGGTGTCTTTGGGAATGTAGACAAAGGACCCGTCGCTAAACACCGCCGAGTTCAGCGCCGCAAAGTAGTTATCGCCGATGGGGATGACGGTGCCCAGGTATTTTTCGACCAGGTCGGAGTGCTCTTGCAGCGCCTCGGAAATCGAGCAGAAGATGACACCCGATTCGGCCAGCTTCTCTTTGAAGGTGGTGGCCACCGAAACGCTGTCGAAGATGGCATCTACCGCCACGTTGGCCAGCCGCTTTTGCTCCGAGAGGGGAATGCCCAGCTTCTCAAAGGTTTCAAGCATCGTCGGATCGACTTCATCCAAGCTGCCAAGCTTTTTGGGCTGGGTTTTGGGAGCCGAGTAGTAGACGATATTTTGGTAGTCGATGGGCGGGTAGTTGACGTTGGGCCAGGCGGGCTCTTTCATGGTCAGCCACTTGCGGTAGGCCCGCAGCCGAAACTCCAGCATGAAGGCTGGCTCGTTCTTTTTGGCTGAGATCAAGCGCACCACGTCTTCGCTGAGGCCGCGAGGGATAACATCGGCCTCAATATCGGTGGTAAAGCCGTACTTATAAGGCTGGCTAACGAGGGTTTGAACAGAAGCAGTCATGATGCGACTCTTTGAACGGGCGGTAAACAAGGCTGTAACGGGGCGGATTAGACCCTAAGACCCAACACCTAAAACTTGTCGGTTTCGGTGCGAATGGTGTCAAAGGCGATGTCTTGCTGCTCGCCCGCGAAGGGATTGTCGGGGGTGAGAAAGAGCATGCAGTGGCACTCTTTGCGCTCCTGCATGGGTATGCAGGGGCAGTTCCAGTAGATCGCTTTGACCTCGGCCTCTTTGTCTTCGTAGTGGCGACAGGGACACAGGGGCGAGCCAAAGTCGTCTTTGTGCTTGGCTAGACCTTCCAGCACCACCGCAGTGACGCCGAGGTCGGAACAGAAGTAGGTGCCGGTGCGCTTGGCATAGCTCTGCGCGAAGTTGCGCATTAGCTCTAGGTTTTTGTCGGTGGCCTGGGAGGTTTTGGTGTCAGTCATTACAGGAGTGGTACGCTACACAGCCCAATAATTTTATACAATTAAAGCAACATTTAAGTTGTCTAACTAGATCTTAGACTAGTTTAACAACATAAAGGTTGTCAAAGTAGATTATCACCCGACGGTTTGGGTTGTGTCCTACCCAGGTGGAGATAGTCTGTGAGGCAGCCTCTGGCCATGTCCTCTATGTCTTACTGTGGGCCAACGCCATGACGTCTGTGCAGCAACCCTCTACCTCTTCTACTAAAGATGACATTTTGATGTACCTGCTGAAGCGGGGAGAAGCCACGGCCCACGACCTGGCGGAGCATTTTGAGGTCAGTACCCAGGCCATTCGCCGCCACCTGAAAGATTTGGAGACGGAAGCCTTGATCGAGCACCGGGCGGTGCAGGAGGGCATGGGGCGGCCCAACCATCTGTATCAGATCAGCGCTAAGGGGCGCGATCGCTTCCCCGCCAAGTACGACGAATTTGCCATTGCGCTGCTCGATACGATAGCTGCCACCATGGGCCAAGACCAGGTGGGCACCATGCTGCGCAAACAGTGGGAGCGCAAGGCGCTGGAGTATCGCGATCGCATTGGCCCCGGCAGTTTGGCAGAGCGGGTAGCGCGGCTGGTCAAGCTGCGTCAGGCCGAGGGCTATATGTCTGAGTGGCACGAGGTCAGCGATGGCGACGTTCGCCAAACCGGCCCTGGCTACATCATTACCGAGTACAACTGCGCCATTTCTCACATTGCGGAGTCGTTCCCTAGCGTGTGCGGCCACGAGCTGGAAATGTTTCAGGTGGCGTTGACCAACTGCACGGTGCAGCGCACCCACTGGCTAGTCCAGGGCGAACACCGCTGCGGCTACCTGGTGCAGGGGCAGGGGCAAGCAATCTAGTTGGTTCAAGGTTTGAGGTTAGGGTTTGCAATTATGCCTTGAGCCTCGAACCCTGCTCCTTTCAGCAAAATGCGGCGTTGCTGGATACAGGTATGAATCAAAACTGCAATGTCTCTCGTAAGGGCAAACGGCCGTTTGCCCTTACCTAAATTCATGCTTCAACTCAGCAACACCAAAATGCAGACGGCGTTGGTAGGGTGTTGCCCAGGTAAATTCTCTGGCGAGAGGGAGCTGGTGTTCCCCAACCGGTGCCACGGTGGCGGTGCTGTCCAAAATCTTAGGCGTCGCGGGTGACGGGGGCGTGGACAACCGGCGCGCCGGTTTTGCCTGGGGCAAAACGGATGGTAAAGTCGCGATCGCCCCTTTCCCTGGCGGCTTAGACTCATCCTTCGGTCGGAGCCGTTCGTACCTGAGGGGTATGACCAGGCTGCTTGAGTGTCGCAGCCTGGATTTTTGTTAGCCGATTTGTTGTTCACGTTCTTTAGGGCACTACCTATGGTTGAAAGTACGCTCACCTGGGCACTGCTGGCCGGTTACGGCGGCCTGTTGTTCTATCTGGTCCGCCAGACTACCCCCGATAAGGTCAGTGCTCCCGAGTTTTTTGAGGGGCAGTCGAGCACTGGGCAGGCTCCAGGGCTGTGGCTGCTAGTGGCCAGCGCCGCTATTTCATGGATTTTTGCCAAGTCGATTGACAACGCCGCCAGCCTGGGCCAAACCTTTGGGGTGCTGGGCGGCATTGGCTACGCCATCTACTACCTGAGTTTTGTTACCGCCGCGATCGCCCTCTACTACATCCGCACTCGGGGCGGCTTTCGCTCGATTCCAGAGTTTTTGGTGAGCAAGTACGGCAGGGTGTGTTCGCGGCTGTTTTTGCTGGCGATCGCCATTCGCCTGCTCAACGAAGTGTGGTCAAACACCAAGGTATTTTCGCTGTACTTTGGCGCCGAGGGCAGCGGCGGCTACTGGCTGGCGGCGGCGATCGTCACCCTGTTTACGGTGTACTACACGCTGCTGGGGGGCCTGCGCAGCAGCCTGCTCACCGACGGTGCCCAAATGGTGCTGGCCGCCGTGCTGCTGGTGGTGATTTTGGCCACCGTTGGCCCTGGCTTGGCCCGCGAAGGGTTGCCGGTGGTAGATGCCGACACCCGCAGCGCCGCCCTCACCTTCTGCGGCCTGGCCTTTGTGCAAATTTTTAGCTACCCCTTCCACGACCCGGTAATGACCGATCGCGCCTTTATCACCGGGCCGCGCACCATGTTTAAGGGCTTTATCTGGGCGGGCATTGTCAGCGGCGGCTTTATTTTTTTGTTTAGCAGTGTGGGGCTGTACGCCCGCGCCGTGGGGGCCGAGGGGTCGCCCAGTCTGTCGGTACCGGCTCTGTTTGGCCTGCCCATGCTGCTGGTGTTCAACGCCATCATGCTGACCAGCGCCGGATCAACCCTCGACTCCACTTTTTCGAGCACCGCCAAGGTGGGGGCGCGCGACTGGTTTCACCGCAAGGGTGCTCCCACCGAAGGCCAAGCCCGCATCGGTCGCTGGTGGATTGTGGCGATCGCCCTGCTGGGCAACGTGCCTTTGCTGAGTATTTACATGGGCGATCGCGTCGGCCCCGCCATTATTTTGGCCACCACCATCAGCGGCACCATGGTCATGGGGCTGGCCCCCATTTTTCTGCTGGCCTTTTTGCCCAGGGCCGGAGCGCTGAGCTTTCACCTCGCCTTTTGGCCAGGCATCGTGCTCGGCGTGCTGCGGGTCGCTGAAAACGTGATCGGTGCCCCCCTTTTCCCCGCCTGGGTGAGCCTGGGCAGCGGCAAGTATGCCGTCGATCTAGGCGTAAACATCTACGGTCTGCTGCTGTGTACCGCCGGCTACCTGCTGGGGACCTGGGTAGGAAGTTCCCGGTCCAAGGCATCCAAAGAGCTGCCTGAAGCGTAGATCTAGTATGTTTATCTCCAAATTAACGGCGGCTCAGAAAGTTCTGGCCGCCGTTTTTTTACCCCTTGAGTACAAACTGGGTTCATACCCCCAAACGATTTTGCTAACCTCAGGCAGGTCTGACACTATACATATAGTTGCCCTCTGAATCCCTAGCCCACCATGCTTGACCAGTCGCTTCAGTTTCTCACCCCCGAAGAGTCGGCAGAAGTCGACAAAGCGCTGCTGTCGTCCCCAGAGAAATTTTTGGCCCGTCTCACCATCTCCACCGGCAAGCTGCTACGGGTGATTGCCGCCGACACC
>DASQNN010000569.1:0-3298 GCA_035644955.1 Nodosilinea sp.
TGCGCGATGAAGAACTCGTCCAGGGGCTACGGTTTCGCCGTCCGCCCGAGGATCGAGTTTTCTTTCGTGGCACCGTGCGGTTGAAATTTAAAAACCAGATGGGGCTAGAGCGCACACACTACGTTCACCTGGTGCAGCGCCGGGGCCAGGAGGCAGAGGCCCTGCTGAGGCTCAATATTCCCGCCGAGGCCCGCCAGGACCTCGAAATTGATCTGGTCTACCCCCCCGATGCCACACCGCCCCAGGTGATCACCGTGCTCAACGGCGGTGCTGCCGAGGTGTTTGAGGCCGAAACCATCACTCCCCCTGCCACACCGACCCTCAGCCGCGATCTCTAGGCCAAGGGCCAGCCTGTGCTACGGAACACCTCAGCCGCGATCTCTAGGCGATAGACAACTTGTACTACGGAACACCTTAATCAAGGGCATTCCAAAGCTTGTCGGGCACCGTGCGGGGCTTGCGCGACACCAGGTTGGGTTTAAATATCGCTGGGTCAGAATCGGAATCGACGACTAGAAAACCGGCGGTCACTAGGTCGTCTAACATGGCCTGTGCTGTGGCAGGTTCAGCCTGAGTGTGGGCAACAATATCGGTTAAAGAGGCTCCCCGCTGGCGCACCAGCCAGTTCACCAGACTGCGCTCTGGGTCGGCCAGCCCCAGCAGGTCGGTCATGGTTTTTGCCCCAGCACCAGCGGGTCGCTGCAGCCGGGGGGCGGGGGTCTCCCCGTGGTCGGGGTGAGTCATGGAGCTCTACTCCGCAGCGATAAGTTGGCGGGCGACGGTGTGCACCTCCTGGCTAAAGGCGTGGTCGGGATGGTGCAGCCAAAAAATGCCGCCGCTGGCCAGCTGCAGCATCTCGTCGTTTTCGTAGAACAGCCCACCGACGGGCACCCCGTACTGAGTCTGCACCTTGTCGATGAGGGTCTCACGGGGGTAGATATCGGGCGCTTTATTGACCAGCAGAGTAATATCGGGCACGTCGAGCTTTTGGGCTACCTCTAGGGTGACGGCAGTTCCCAGAAAGTCTTGGCGGTCGGGGCGCAGAATAATCACCATGCGATCGGAGATGGCGATGGAGAGCAGAGTTTCTTCGTTGAGACCGGGGTGGGTGTCGATGAACAGGTAGTCGAGGTTGAGCTGGTTAATGAGGTCGTGAAAGCCGTCGTTGAGCAGGCCCACATCGTAGCCCTCCCTGAGAATCTTGGCGATCTCGCCCGCTTTGAGACTAGAGGGCACGAGGTACACCTTACCGCTGATGTCGGCGGGGGTGCCGCTGGCGGTGGCGATTTGGCCGGTGACATCATAGGCGGCATCTTTGGCGCTGCACTTGTCCCATAGGTAGTCGTTGAGGGAGTGGGTAAAGTCTTCTTCATCCAGCCCAAACAGCACGTGAATACCGGGAGATTGAATGTCGGTGTCGACAATGGCAACGCGATTGCCCTGACTGGCCACCGCTGTGGCAATATTAGCCGTTAGGTTTGATTTGCCAGTGCCCCCGCGAAAGGAGTGAATCGAAATAACCTGCGCCATGGAAGCCTCACCTCTGCCGGATAAACAACGGGGTTCTACGGTAGATTGCCCGTTTTTGGGGCCGATAGAACTGAGCCTAGTATGGGAATAATAGCCGCGAAACTAACGCGCCACACAAAATTACCTATGGAAAAAATCACCTATTCCCCAGGCGACGTCATCTATCGCGAAGGGGATGAAAGCCAGCAGGTTTATCTCATTAAGTCGGGCCGGGTCGCTTTGGTGGACACCTACCCAGAAACAGGGCAAGTGGTAGCAAAAACCTTAGGCCCAGGGCGGGTTTTTGGGGAAATAGAATTGATCGATCGCCGTCCGCGATCGTCTACAGCCCAGGCTTCTGAGGCAGCTAAAATTGTGATTTTCTCCCACGATGAAATCATCGATATGGTCTTTGAAAATCCTGAAAACAGCTTGATTTTAGCCCGCGATGTGTTTGACCGTCTGCGCCAGCTCTACAGCGCCGACAGCCTCGACGGTGAGCTCAGCAAGCTGCGCGAAGAAATGCACGAAACGATTAAATCAGCGGTCATTAGCCACGAGGCGCGGGTGGTGAAAAGCCACAACGGCATGGCCGCGATCGCAGTTCCAGTTGTGCTGCTAATTGCCATCGTAATCGGCATGCAGGTATACCTACACTAAAGCCAAGGAGTAGTTCACGAGGCCGAGTTTGATTTCAAAAACTGGTCAAATTAACAATTGATTAAAAGCCACGGAATCTTAGATTCTGTGGCTTTTAATTGTCGCCAATTGTCCAGCCCAGCACCTGGAGCAAAAAGCGCTTTCTCCCTAATACTTCCAGGCTAAATAGATGACGGAGGCAAACGCAATCAGTGTGGCGATGCCGATGTATACCATCTTAAATTCGTGGCCTTCAATGGCGTGCTCTAGCTCTTCGTTGAGATCGTGGCGAAACTGCTGAAGTTTGTCGCTGGCCTGGGGGTCATTCAGCGGTTGATAGGCGCGTTTTACCATGGTCTTTACTCTCAGATACGCTCAGTTAGCGTACCCAAAAATTAGCAAAACTCACTGCATTCAGCCTGATACTCACTCTTTTACCAGGGAATACTAAAGGTAACTTTTAGCTGAATTCCCGCTAATTCGTCCGTAACTCCACCTAAAACTTCCGGGAAGCATGACCCTTAGAGCCATTGCCACCAAGGCCAATACCTACAGTTTGGCCGCTGCCGCTACCCTGGTGCTGTTGGGCGGGTGGGGGCTGTACGCGGTGCGATCGCACACCGCCCGCACTGCCTCAGTGCCCCCTGCCGCAGCTCCGGCGACCGTGCCCACCGTCGCGGCCCTCGGGCGCATTGAACCCACCTCGTCGGTGATAAAGCTCTCGGTGGCCAATGCCCAGGACAGCCGAGTAAACCAGCTTTTGGTGCAGGAGGGTGATCGGGTTGAGGCCAACCAGGTCATCGCCACGCTCCAGGGCATTGAAAAACTCCAGGCCGAGGTGGCAGAGGCCGAGCAAAACGTGGCCCTACAGCGGGCCAGGGTGAGTCAGGCCCAAACCGCTACAGCCACTCCTGGTCAGCAGGCCGCCCAGCAGGCCACCATTCGCCAGCTCGAAGCAGAACTGCGGGCCGCTGAACTCAGCAACCAGGCCGCGATCGCTGGGGCTACGGCCACCCTGCGCCAGGCCCAGGCCGACTACGATCGCTACCGCCAGCTATACGCCCGAGGGGCAGTTAGCGCCGCCGAGCTAGACAGCCGCCAAAAAACTCTAGATACCGCCCGTGCCAGTTTGCAAGAGGCTGAAGCCCAG
>DASQNN010000570.1:0-2842 GCA_035644955.1 Nodosilinea sp.
CCATTATCGACTGCCGCCGTAACGGCCCCACAGCGTTCGTGGCCGAGTACCATCAGCAGCGGCGTTTCCAGGAGAGCCACCGCATATTCGATACTGCCCACCACCGCCGGGGTAGCAATATTGCCCGCCACCCGCACATCAAAAATATCCCCCAGGCCCTGGTCAAAGATAATTTCGGCGGTCACCCGCGAGTCGGCACAGCTGAGCACTGTGGCGAAGGGATGTTGCGCCTGGGTTAGCTCTAGCACCCGCGACTCTGATTGGTCAGGGTGTTGCAGGTGATGCTGGGTAAACCGCTGATTGCCCTCTAGCAACCGTTGCAGGGCTTCCTCGGGGCTGAGGGAACCCGGTGTCGACACGGCTGGGGCCGCCGCCACCGACTTCATCGGCCACAGCGATGCCCCAGCAGCCAGCCCCAGCAAGCCGCCGCCCAGGGTCAAAACACTGCGGCGACTTAGCCCTGTATTACTTAGCCCCGTATTACGCTGTTCCATAAACCCGATTCCTTAGAGTGACGCAACACATTTCACCGAGCGAATTTCCATTACATCGGAGATGTAACAGGTGCCCCCAAATTTGTTTAGCAAGGGGCGCACATTCTTGGCTACAGTCTCAATCTGGTCGGGCATGCAAAAGGCGATGATATAAACATTGTCAAGCATGGTCATATCCAAATCTTCACTGCCTCCCCGCAACCCCTCGCCTTCGACATTGCGAATTACCGCATGGCCGTGCACCCCAGATTTTTTGAGGGTATCTAAGATTTTGGCTAGCTCAAAGGAGTTAGCAATAATCTCAATCTTTTTGACAAGATGCATGGGCTTAGCTCCACAACAGGTTAATGCCGTATAGGTAAAGCGGAATTCCGACAATAATGTTGAACGGAAATGTTACTGCCAAAGCAGTAGAGACATACAGGCTGGGGTTGGCTTCAGGCACGGTCAATCGCATGGCGGCAGGAACCGCAATGTAGGATGCGCTGGCACAGAGCACAGCGAATAAGAGGGCATCCCCTTGGGGCATGTTGATCAATCGGGCAATTAACAAGCCAACCCCTGCATTCAGTATAGGAATTAGGATGGCAAAGGAAATCAGAAACACGCCGGTTTTTTGTAAGTCTTTAATTCTCTTGGCGGCGACTAACCCCATGTCAAGCAAAAAGAAGGTCAGCACCCCGTAGAACATGTCTTGGGTAAAGGGCGACAACACCTGCCAGCCGTGTTCGCCTGTCAGCATGCCGATAATTAAACTGCCCACCAGCAAAAAAACTGAGCTATTGAGAAAGGCCTCTCGCAGTACTTCAGACCAAACAAATTCTCGTTTTTCGTCAACCGTAAACAAATTTACTAAAATCAGTCCCACAATAATGGCGGGAGATTCCATAAGGGCCAGAGCCGCTACCATAAATCCGTCAAAGGCAATGCCAAGTTCGGTGAGGAATGCACTGGCGGTGATAAACGTAACGGCACTGATGGAGCCGTAGGTAGCTGCGATCGCAGCCGAGTCGTAGGCATCTAGCCGCAGCCGCAAAATGAAAAAGGTATAAAAGGGGACTACACAGGCCATAACAATCGCGGCCAGCAGCGTGAAGACCACGGCTTGAGTAACACCACTTTTTGTTAGCTCTACCCCGCCCTTAAACCCAATCGCCAGCAGTAGATAAAGAGAGAATAACTTGGGCACCGGCGCCGGAATTTCTAAATCGGATTTAACGAGTACAGCTATCATCCCCAAAAAGAAAAATAGCACCGGCGGGTTCAAAATATTGGACAGGATCAAGTTGGCGTTCATGTCCATCTCTCCTGACGCTGGTAAAGCCAAAAATTCAAAAAACTTTGCATCTGTAAACGGTTATTACCCATGTCTCCATGATGTATCGTGTTGAATTGCTCTCTGTCAATGGTTGCGTTGAAATCTTTGCTAAGCCAGGAGGCAATTTAGGAATAGGCATTGTTTGTAACTGAGGTGGTTTGGTAGGTTCTTGGTTGAAGGGCAAACGCTAAATATTTTATTTTCTCAAGCAAATATGCTTTTGGGGGGATAAAAACTTAGAATTTCGATCCCCCTTTTTTGCTGTTTTTTGCCTATAGTGCTCAAAGCATGAAACAAAACCCAGGACTTTGAAAAAATCCTGGGTTCTCTGGCAACCGCTATTTTGTTGAGGCCGTCACTAAGGCCGATCGCTGTTAATAATGGTTGCGGTCAAGACCCAATTTTTAGCAATAAATCATTACACATTGGGATGTTTGGGATGCTTTAAGCTACTGCCTGAGCCGCATACTGGTTGGCCAAGGCGCTGAGCAGTGGCTCGGTTTTGCTGGTCCAGCCGACAATGCCGCCTTGAGCACGCACCATTTCCAGAGTGGCTTGCTTCAGCTCTGGAAAATAGCTTTCGGTGGCGTCTTCGAGCAGCAGGCACTCGTAGCCGCGATCGTTGGCCTCGCGCATGGTGGTCTGCACGCAAACCTCGGTGGTGACGCCCGTGATAATTAGGTGGGTAATGCCTTGGGCTTTGAGATGAGCCTCTAACTCGGTGGCATAGAAGGCTCCCTTGCCGGGTTTCGGGATAACCACCTCGGTGGGCAGCGGCGCGAGTTCAGGGATGATGCCGTTGCCCGGTTCCCCCAGCACCAGAATGCGTCCCATGGGGCCGCGATCGCCGATTTTGAGCGAGCCATTGCCGCGATCGCGCTTCGAGGGCGGGCAGTCGGACAGATCGGGCAAGTGCCCCTCCACCGTCTGAAAGATCGGCAGATTGCAGCGGCGAAACGCCTCTTGCAATGCCTTGACGTTGGGAATGATCGATCGCAGCAGGCCAACATCGTTGCCCAGGGCATCGCCA
>DASQNN010000571.1:0-2906 GCA_035644955.1 Nodosilinea sp.
CACGCCTTTGATCGCTTCTACCGGGCCGATCCGTCGCGGCTGCGCAGTGGCGAGCAGGGAACGGGGCTGGGGTTGGCGATCGCCAAGGTGATCGTCGATACCCACCGGGGCCACATTCATCTGGAGAGCCAGCGGGGGCAGGGAACGACGGTTACTGTCGTGCTGCCCCGGGGTGGCGTCGGGGGGTAGCTGGAGCGGGATGGCCCCAAAACCTTAGCCCTGGGGTGGATAGGCAAGGGGGGAGGGTGATTTTATCCTTTGAAAAGATATTGAGTTGTTGCAGTTATGAGGCGATTGCGAAACATCAACGGAGGTTAAGCACTTCCGTCTGTTTCTCGAAAGAGGGTTAAAATCAGCAAAGTCAATGTTGTCGATACCTTGGTCGGCCAGCCCGCTGGTAACGCGATCGCCCCCTACGTTCCCGTTGCTGCCGCCGCTGTCTCCCTGATCCCCTGGCGATCCCCAAGGCCTTTATCGCTGCCTTTTGAATCTATCTAACTTGCCAAGCCGCCTGCCGAGCTTTGATCCCCGGCCCTAAAGTTTTTTCTAGAACCAAATTCCTAGCCGCTGCCCAGCTCATCCTAAGCTGGCCGCTGCGCTCGTTTTTTCCTCACTCATTTTTCTTTTCCTATGGCTGATTCACTCCAGCACTCGGCGTTGCAGGCTACCCCTGCGGCCCATGCGTCCTTTGATAGCTCCCACGACGGGCTGATCCCCGCCGTTAGCACGGGGGTGTTTGTCTGCGTTCACGGGCACTTTTACCAGCCGCCCCGCGAAAACCCCTACCTCGATGCCATTGAAAAGCAGCCCAGCGCCGCGCCCTTCCACAACTGGAACGAGCGCATTCACAACGAGTGCTACCGGCCCAATGCCTACGCCCGCATTCTCAACGATCGCGGTGAGGTGGTACGCATTGTCAACACCTTTGAATACATCAGCTTTAACATTGGCCCCACCCTGCTGAGCTGGATGGAGCGCCACGACCTGGAGACCTACCAGCGCATCATCGACGCCGATCGCAACAGCTGCGCCCGCCTCCATGGCCACGGCAATGCGATCGCCCAGGTCTACAACCACATCATTTTGCCCCTGGCCAGCCAGCGCGACAAAACCACCCAGGTGCGCTGGGGGATCGCTGATTTTCGGAAACGATTTGGCCGCGATCCCGAGGGTATTTGGCTAGCTGAAACCGCGATCGACTACCCCACTCTCGACGTGCTCCACGCCGAGGGGATCAAGTTTACGATTTTGGCCCCCTCCCAGGTGCAGCGCTGCCGCCCTATGGTCAGCTACAACGGCGAGCGCGATGTTTGGCAGGAAGTCGGCGGCGGCCAGATTGACCCCAGCCGCCCCTACCGCTGCTTTCTCAAAAAGGCTGACGGCAGCCCCGACCCCAGCCGCCACATCGACATCTTCTTCTACGACGGCCCGATCTCGCGGGATATGGGCTTTAACGATGTGCTGAGTTCATCCCAGCACTTTGTCGGTCGCATCGGTCAGGCCATCCACGGCGATCGCCGCCCCTTCCAGCTGATCTCGGTGGCTACCGACGGCGAAACCTTCGGCCACCACCGGGGCGGGGCCGAAAAAGCCCTGGCCTATGCCGTCACCGAAGAATTTCCGCGCCAGGGCTGGACGGTGACCAACTACGCCCACTACCTGGCCACCCACCCCCCCACCTGGGAAGCCGAACTCAAGCCCGTCACCGCCTGGAGCTGCTCCCACGGCGTCGATCGCTGGCAGCATGACTGCGGCTGCGGCGGCGGTGGCGAGTGGCACCAGCAGTGGCGGCGACCTCTGCGCGACACCCTCGACTGGCTGCGCGATCAGCTGGTGGCCGTTTACGAAGCCTATGGCTCGGACTTGCTGCGCGACCCCTGGGCAGCGCGCGATGCCTACGTGGAGGTGATGGGCGATCGCAGCGACGATAGCCTCGACGCCTTTTTTGCCGCCCACCAGCGCCGCAAGCTCTCCGCCGTTGAGCGAGTAGAAGCGCTACAGCTGCTCGAAATGCAGCGCCATGCCCTGTTTATGTACACCAGCTGCGGCTGGTTCTTTGAAGAACTGTCTCGCCCCGAGGGCACCCAAATTTTGCGCTACGCGGCCCGCGCCCTAGAGCTGGCCGGAGAAGTGGCGGGGATCGCCCTGGAGCAGGAGTTTGTGAAGCGTCTAGGCCAGGCCCCTAGCAACGTTGGCGAATTTGCTACCGGGGCCGGGGTCTACGAGGCCCTGGTCAAACCCTCCCGCATTTCCCTAGAGCAGGTGGTGGCCCACTACGCCATGGGATCGCTGTTTACCGATTACCGCCGCGAACAAACCATCTACTGCTACACCGTCGAGCAGCACGACTACCGCCGCCAGCGCCTGGGGCCCATGTCTTTAGCGGTGGGGCAGGTCGAAATTACCTCCACCATCACCCGCGAGAGCATCAACCTGGCCTTTGCGGTGGTGCACCTGGGCGGCTGGGACTTCCACTGCGGCATTTCTACCATGCGATCGCGCCTCGACTACACCCGCGCCAAGGAAGCTGTCTTCGAGAGCCTCAGCCAGGCCAGCGCCGCCCAGGTCATTCTGGCCATCAACAGCGCCTTTGGCCCCCAAACCTACGGGCTGCAAGACCTGTTTGCCGAAGAGCGCCACCGCATGATGGGGCTGCTCTCCCAAGACACCCTGCTGCGCCTCGATCAGCTCTACGCCCAGGTCTACCGCGACAACTACGGCGTGCTGCGGGCCTTCCACCGGGACGGCCTGCCGGTGCCGAAGGAACTGCAAGTGGCAGCAGATATCGCCCTCAGCCACCGGGCCATGGAAGTGCTGCAATCCCTGGAGCGCGAGACGAGTGATCCCACCGCCAACCCCCTGCGCCAGGGAGAGGACTATTTGAATGAGCTGGAGGCGATCGCCAC
>DASQNN010000572.1:0-8115 GCA_035644955.1 Nodosilinea sp.
ATGCGATCGGGGTTGAACTGCTCAGCGATTTGCCGACTCAGCGCTTCAATTTGCTGCATGTCAACCATGATTTGTCTCCAGCCATTTGCCTAATTCTGCCATATTGATCCAGGTCAAGGATTCTATAGGGCTGTGCAGGTAGAGTGTCATCTAAATCTAGGAACTAAAATTGAGACAGCGTTCTCGTTTCAGGTTGAATGATGCCATCTCCCTTTCCAGGCATGGATCCCTATCTTGAAGAGGTTACGTTCTGGCCAGAATTCCATAGCCGATTGATTGTAGCGATCGCTGATACTCTCGCGCCCGCCCTGCTGCCGCAGTACTACGTCGCCGTAGAAACCCGCACCTACTGGGACGGCACTAGCGACGATCTCCTTGTCGGCATTCCAGATGCGATCGTGCTTTCTCCCTCCGGGCAAGCCCCCCCAGAACGCGCCCAGATTCAGGACACTAGAACTACGACAACTGTGCGCCCTAGGCCAGTTGTTTTGCCAATGCCCTTGGCGATAAAAGAGCGCTACCTAGAAATTCGAGCCGTGGGCAGCGATACCGTCATCACCGTATTAGAGGTACTGTCACCCACCAACAAACGCCCAGGGCAGGGACGAGCGGCCTACGAGGCAAAGCGGCAAAAGCTTTTAGGCAGCCGAACGCATTTGCTCGAAATTGATCTCCTGCGATCGGAACAACCGATGGCTATGCGTTCTGTCAATGCTGAAGCCCCATCAACCCTAGCCGACTATCGCATTTTGGTTAGTCGTTGGGAGCATCGTCCCCAGGCTGACCTGTACGAATTTACCCTGCGAGAATCTATTCCCCAATTTCCCCTACCGCTGAAAGGAGAATCTGAAGCGATCGCAGTCGATTTGCAGTCTATCGTCCAGGGCATTTACGATCGCAGTGGATACGGCCTCCGCCTCAATTACCAGTTACCAGTACCGCCACCAGCCCTACCGCCAGCGGATCAGGCGTGGAGTGAATGACCTGCTGCTGCGATCGCCCTAGGAGCCGCTAGCGATTCGGGCTGATGTTCTCAGCCGCCGGACCAGCGCCACAAAATCTGTACCCAAAAGCGCTCGGCTCTTTCAAGAGAAACCGAGCGCCTTTACTAAGGCAAAAATGCCTATGGGAACCGTCTACTTGCCCATGCCCAGCTGTTGGGCCTTCTGGTACACCTTGCCCTCGGTTAGCAGCGAGGGGGCAATCACCACCTCCACCTGCTGCATCTCCTTGAGGTCTTTGGCTCCCAGGGTGCCCATGCTGGTTTGTAGCGCCCCTAAGAAATTGTGGGTGCCATCGTCCAGCCCGGCGGGGCCGCGCAAAATTTGCTCCAGGGTGCCGGTGGTGCCCACCTTGATGCGGGTGCCGCGGGGCAGCACCGGGCTGGGGGTAGCCATTCCCCAGTGGAAGCCCCGACCCGGCGCTTCGGCGGCACGGGCAAAGGGCGAACCAATCATGACGCCGTCGGCACCGCAGGCGATGCACTTGCAGATGTCGCCGCCGGTAACCAGGCCACCGTCGGCAACAATGGCCACATAGCGACCGGTCTCCGCAAAGAAGTCATCGCGGGCGGCGGCGCAGTCGGCCACCGCCGTTGCCTGGGGAATGCCAATGCCCAGCACCCCGCGCGAGGTGCAGGCAGCGCCGGGGCCAATGCCCACCATCACGGCGGCAGCGCCGGCCTTCATTAAGTTGAGGGCTACTTCGTAGGTGACGCAGTTGCCCAAGATAACTGGCATGGGCATTTCGGCGCAGAAAGCCGACAGATCGAGCGGGCTGATCTCCGCTGGTGACAGGTGGGCGGTAGACACCACCGTGGCCTGCACAAACACCAAGTCGGCTCCGGCTTCGGCAATGGTGGCCCCAAACCGGGCGGCCCCAGCCGGGGTTACGCTCACCGCCGCAACCCCAGCCCCGGCTTTAATCGCCTGAATGCGCTTGGTAATTAGCTCCGGCTTGATGGGTTCGGCGTAAAGGGTCTGCATCAGCCCTACAAAATCGTCTTTGCCTACCGAGGCAATCTGGTCGAGGATGGGGTTGGGATCTTCGTAGCGGGTTTGAATGCCCTCTAGGTTGAGCACCCCCAGGGCCCCCAGCTCGGACAGCCGAATGGCCATGGCCACATCTACAACCCCATCCATAGCGCTGGCAATAATAGGAATTTCGCGCTCAATGTCGCCGATCTGCCAGTGGGTATCGGCTAGGCTTGGATCCAGGGTTCTGGGCCCTGGCACCAGGGCAATTTCGTCAATGCCGTACGCTCTGCGGACTACTTTGCCGCGACCAAGTTGTATATTCACGTCCTTCCTTACCCTCTGGGCCAAAACCATTAGGCTAGCCTAGCAAAAAAGAATTCTCGCCGTATAGCTATTAGCCCGAAACCCCGTTGTCAACGGGGATACCGATGGTGGGTGATAATATTGGTCAGACTCGGGCTAGAGCAGTATTTTTAACGGGGAAAAACGGTTGTGAATCTGTCGTCGCTGACGTTTTTACGCAAAATGCGATCGCCCAATCGCCAGTTTGCCGTGATTGGTTTAGGGCGGTTTGGGCGGGCGGTGTGCGGCACCCTCAACAACCTGGGTTATGAGGTGCTGGCTGTCGATACCAACGAGAACTATGTTAGCCAGGCTCTCACCGACCGAATTGCCGCCCATGCCCTTCAGCTCGACACCACCCAGCCCTCTGCCCTGCAAGAGGCGGGCATTACCGACTTTGATACAGTGATTGTGGCGATCGGTAACTATGTCGAAGAGAGCATTATCACGACCCTCAACCTGAAAGAGGCGGGGGTTAAAAACGTGGTCGCCAAGGCGTCGTCAGAAATCCACGGCAAGCTGCTCGATCGCGTCGGGGCCGACCACGTGGTGTTTCCCGAGCACGAGATGGGCTGCGAACTAGCGCGATCGCTGACCTCCCCCGGCATTCTCGATCGCTTTGAGATTGACCCCAATCACTGCATTGCCGAGATCATTGTCCCCCAGGCCTTTGACCAAAAAACCATTGTTGACCTCGACCTGCGCAACCGCTACGAGCTCACCCTGCTGGCCATCAGCCAGGACAACGAACCCGACCAGTTTGAGATCAACCCCAGCCCCGTCACCCGGCTCAAGGCCGGGGGCCTGATGGTGGTGATTGGCAGCAACAGAGGTCTAGAGCGTCTACCGGTATAGCCCATGCGAATTGTTGGTTTAATTAGCGGCACCTCCGTCGATGGCATCGATGCCGCCTTAGTCGACATAGAAGGCCAGGGCTACGACCTTGCAGTAAATTTCATCGATGGGCTGACCTACCCCTACCCAGTCGATCTACGGCAGCAAATTCTGAGCCTGTGCGCCGGCGAGGCCGTCAGCTTAGAGCAGCTGGCCCACCTCGACGATGCCGTGGCGCAGACCTTCGCCACCGCCGCCCAGGCGCTGATCGCCCAGGCGGGTCCGGCCACTCTCGTTGCCTCCCACGGGCAGACGGTGTTTCATCGCCCGGTGGGTCGCCCAGCGCTACCCGGCCAGGGGCCAATGCGGCTGGCCTACACACAGCAGCTGGGGCGCGGGGTGGCGATCGCCCAGCACACCGGCCTCCCCACCGTCAGCAACTTTCGTCACGCCGACATCGAAGCCGGGGGTGAGGGAGCGCCGCTAGCGCCGATTGTCGATCTCTGCCTGCTCAGCCACCCCACCGAGCGGCGATGCGTGCAAAACCTGGGCGGCATTGGCAACGTCGCCTACCTTCCCCCCTGGAATCGCCAGGGCAGCGCACCCAAGGTACTGGGCTGGGATACGGGGCCGGCCAATTCCCTCATCGACATCGCCATGCACACCCTGTCGGCGGGGGCGCTCACCTACGATGTGGACGGCGCTTGGGCGGCCCAGGGTACGCCCTGTCTACCGCTGGTAAGCCGGTGGCTGGAGCACCCCTACTTCACCCAGTCGCCGCCAAAATCCACCGGGCGCGAGCTGTTTGGGTGGGAATTCTTTAATCAGTGCCGCCAGGATGCCCAGGGGCAGGGGCTAGGGCCTCAGGATTTGGTGGCAACCCTAACCGAGTTCACAGCGGCCTCGGTGGCCCACGAGTATCGTACCTTTTTGCCCGCCCTGCCCGAGCGGGTGCTGGTGTGCGGCGGCGGTAGCCACAACCCGGTGTTGATGGCCCGCCTTGGGGCCCGCTTGCCCGACATCGCGGTACAAACCACTGATGCGGTGGGCCTGTCGGCCAGCTACAAAGAAGCAATTGCCTTTGCGGTGCTGGGCTACTGGCAGCGCCAGGGGTTTCCGGGCAACCTGCCCACCGTCACCGGTGCTGCCGGCCCCGTTGTCCTGGGACATCTCAGCGAGCCCCCGCTGGCCACTTCGGTTTGGGGGGTACATCGGCCCATACCTCAGTCTGAGCAATAGGGCGTATGCTTGAAAGCGAAGGCCCAATGACGATTGACCAGGCTGAACCAAAGCGCTATCACAGGGGATATTAATGGCTGGGGGAGCAGGGTGTGGTGCATAGCTTTTTAATTGAGCCTGGCCGGTGGACCCTGCAGGGCAGCTGGATGGAGCGCGATCGCTTGCCCACTCCAGTCAAGGGCAAAATTTTAATCGCCTGGAGCCGCGACGACTGGTTCACCATGGTGATGAAGCTGACCATGCCCGATACCCAGCCCAGCGAAATGGCCCTTCAGTACCGGGGCCGCTTGACCAGCGGCGATTGCCAGTACACCTTTGTGCTGCAGCACAGCCTGCTTGGACGAGTCGAAGGAGAGGGCTGGGTGGCCCCCGACTCAATTATTCAGCGCTACTGGGCCCTCGGCGATCGTCAGCGGCGTACGGGTTTCGAGACCCTTTACCGCCTCGACCACGACCGCTACCATCTCTCCAGCGGCATCATGACTGGCCACTACCTAACCAGCGCCATGGAGGCCACCCTACACCTGCAAACCACGCCGCCCCTGGGCCTTTAGCAGGGCACTTGGCCGCTTGCCACAATCCCGATAATGCTGCCGGTGGAATGTACTAAAGTGGAAACGGCGCCTTTTAGCCATCGCTGGGCATATTAACTTTATACTCCAGAGCCGGTGGGTGGAACTGGGCCTTGGGTACGACTAGGTGCGTCATCGGATAGATCTCAGTCCACAGGGCGGCGATAGGCAGCCGTTGACTACCAGAGCCAGCTTAGGGGTTGAGTGGCGGCTTGCTGTCACTGGCGTATCCTGTCCCGCAGCTGTTGCCCGCAGCTGTTGCCCACAATTGCTGAAAGATTCAGGCTTTGGAGGTCTTAAGTGGATTGGTCAGGGGATTGACCCCGCCGCCACCCGCTACGCTTCGGTCGATATTGCTCGTTTCTACGCCCTCCGCTCCGACTATTGGCTAGTACCGTTTTATGGCTGACTCAAACCTGGGCTGTAAATTAGTAAATCGCTACGAGCTACTAGAGCCCATTGGCCAGGGTTCTATGGGGCGCGTGTATCTGGCCGAAGATTTACTGCTGGGCAGCGTCAAAGTAGCCATCAAGCTGCTGTCCCAAACCCTGCCCGGCGAAAAAATGCGCGATCGCTTCATGCAAGAGGCGATGACCTGTGCCCAGCTGGGCCAAAAGAGCATTCATGTGGTGCGCGTCACCGACTACGGCGTCAGCGATGAAGGGAGCCCCTTCTACGTCATGGAGTACCTCCAGGGGCAAAGTCTAAGCAACCTCATCAACCTTCAGCCCCTGCCTCTGCCTCGATTTCTAGGGCTGATTCGGCAGATCTGCCTGGGGCTTCAGGCCGCCCACGACGGCATTATCTTAAAGACCCAGCCCGATCCGGTGTCCATCATCCACCGCGATATCAAGCCCAGCAACATCATGATTGTGCAAGACCCCACCCTGGGGGAACTGGCCAAAATTTTAGACTTTGGCATCGCCAAACTTATGCAGACCGACAGCGACCAGACCAACTGCTTCATGGGCACCCTGGCCTACGCCTCCCCCGAGCAGATGGAAGGGCGTGAGCTAGACAGCCGCTCTGATATCTATAGCCTGGGGGTGATGATGTTTCAGATGCTGACCGGCCATCTGCCCCTGAGGGCCAGCAGCCACACCTTTGGCGGTTGGTATAAGGCGCACCAGACGCAAAACCCCAAACGCATGGGCGATGTAGCCAGCGCCATCAAAATTCCTAAACTGCTTGAGGATTTAGTCATGGGCTGCATGGCCAAGCGCCCCGAGGAGCGCCCCCAGAGCACCCGAGAAATTTTGCAGATTCTCGAGCCGCTTCAGGCACGCTACGTCAACGGTTTTCGCATTAGCCAGCGAATTGGCACCACCCTGAACCGACTGCCCGTCACCCGTCAGCCGGCCCCAGCCGAAGTAATTGAAGAAGACCAGGTGTGTAAACTGACCGCCTGGCCCGCCTCTAAACCCGTCGCCGAAATTGTCTTTCCCCACGCGTTGCCCACCAGCCAGGGCCCTTTGGCTACGCTCTGGGCCATGATGCCCGATATTGAGATCAACCGGCGGCTGGTGAGCACCCGTTACAACACCTTCATCTGCACCATGGCCCCTCACCCCATGATGCTGTGGCTGACCGTCCTTTACAGTAGCGCCCACGGCGCTCGCTGGCTACCTTGCTACCTCGACCTCAAAACCGCCCTAGGCCAGGATATGGCCACACTGTTGGGTAAAACCGGCACCTATAAGCTGCTGCTATTTGCGATTGAAAACCCGCGCCGCTGTGCCCACGTGCTGAGCTGTAATGTCTCTGATCCCCAGCAAAGCCTGCTGCAAGAGTGGGCCCTTACCGCCCGCAGTCGCCCCTCTACTGGGGCCATTGCCACCAGCCGCGACCTGTTGCGCAACGAGTTGCAAACGAAGCTCAAGGCCAAGGTGCTGCAAAAGCTGGAGTCTATCTATGTAGACACTGGTTCTAGCCTTTTCGATTGAGTGCTCTAGCGGGTTGTCCCAAGTTTCTAACGTAACCCAGCACTCGACTGTTCTAGGGCCGTTCTAATCTAAGAACGCTCTACGGTGGGGAAAAACAGCACTGGATGCCAGCTACACCGCAAAATCTCGCGCGTGAGGCTGGGGGCCGACCACCTGAGAATGCCGCCAATGTTCCTAGAGCAAGTCGCGATCGCGCCCACGTCGTGGGTTTCAGCGGTTTTCATAATTTCCAGTAGGGGGTTGCCCTCCACGATGGTAGTGTTGACCACCAAACCCAGGGCGGCCAGATCGGCCTGAAGCTTGTCAAGATCCTGCTTGGCCCGCTGCATGGGATTATCGCCGTGCAGCTCGCGGCGCACATTGTCGTCAATTACCCACAGCAGGCGTACTCGTTCTAGCACCGAGTTGGGGTTACGTTTGACCTGCTGGTGAATTTTCTGAATAATTTTTTTGCCCCCCTCCGTACCGTCGTAGGGCACGAGCAAGTAGCGAAACAGGTGGGCACAGCGCAGCTTCAGCTCGGCGGTGGTGTAGGTCGATATCAGCTGGGGCCGCAAAATCACCATGGGCACAGTGGTTTTTTCGGCCAGATTGGCCGTGGTGCTGCCAAACAGCTTTTCCTCTAGCAGGGTGCGGGTAGGTGTACCCAGAAAAATGACGTCTGACTGATGCTGTTTGGCCAGCCGCAAAATACTGTCGCTGGCACGTCCCAGCTGCACTTCAACGGTCACATCGATGTCGCTGGGCACCTCCCGCAGCAGCTCCTTTAGGCGCTGCCGCGGTTTTTCGAGCAGCTCAGGGTCTTCCCGCGGAATTTCGCGCCCGCTTTCCAAGGAGACGCTGTGAAAAAACACCAGGGACTTAAACCCTCCAGCCGCCAAGCTCGGCACAAACTGGGCAAGCCGATACATGCCATCGGTAAAATCGGTACAGATCAGCGCGCGCTGAAACATAGGTCCCCCGTTCAGGTGCAACAAAAGTGAGCCGTTGGTCGGCGAAAAAAGGCTGACCCTAGGAGCCATCACCGATGCCAATAACCAACCCTGGCCGTCGAGGGTTTCCCTGACCAACCCACCGCCAGCGGCGAGGGAAGCCCTCTCCTCCACCATAGCGTACTGGGCTCTTGCAACTCTATTTAAGTAACTTGGGGCACATTCTGGCCCTGGGGTGCCCTTGCGATCGCCGCCTGCTGATTGCCGACGGCAGCGC
>DASQNN010000573.1:0-3302 GCA_035644955.1 Nodosilinea sp.
ACCCCTCCACTCCCTCACCCCCTCCACCCACCCCGTCAGGGCTACAATGGTTATCGCTATTGAAATTCCCCGTTGGAGCGGTTTATGACCACTGCGGCCCCCGCCAAAACCCAGTCCGCCAAAACCCAGTACGAAGCCATCATTGGTCTCGAAACGCACTGTCAGCTGTGCACCGAAACCAAAATTTTCTCCCCGGCGTCTACCGCCTTTGGGGCCGACCCCAACACCTACATCGACCCAATTGTGTTGGGTATGCCGGGGGTGCTGCCGGTGCTCAACCAGCGGGTGCTGGAGTATGCCGTCAAGGCGGGACTAGCCCTCAACTGCGAAATTGCGCCCTACTCTAAGTTCGATCGCAAGCAGTATTTTTACCCCGACCTGCCCAAGAACTACCAAATTTCCCAGTACGACCTGCCCATTGCCGAGCACGGCTGGCTTGAGATCGAGCTGATCGACAAAAAGACTAAAGAAGCCACCCGCAAGCGCATCGGCATCACCCGTCTGCACATGGAAGAAGATGCCGGCAAGCTGGTGCATGCGGGCAGCGATCGCCTTGCCGGGTCGACCTATTCCCTGGTCGACTACAACCGGGCCGGGGTGCCGCTGATTGAAATTGTGTCTGAACCCGACATCCGCACCGGCCAGGAGGCCGCTGAGTATGCCCAGGAGCTGCGCCGCATTGTGCGCTACCTGGGCATCAGCGACGGCAACATGCAGGAGGGCTCCCTGCGCTGCGACGTCAATATCTCCGTGCGCCCCGTGGGCCAAGAGGAGTTTGGCACCAAGGTGGAGATCAAAAACATGAACTCCTTTAGCGCTATTCAAAAGGCGATCGAGTACGAAATCGATCGCCAGATTAAAGCCAACCAGACCGGTGAGAAAATCATCCAAGAAACGCGCCTGTGGGATGAGAGCAGCCAGCGAACCAAGAGCATGCGCACCAAAGAAGGCTCTAGCGACTACCGCTACTTCCCCGAGCCTGACCTGCCCCCCATTGTGGTGTCGGTCGAGCAAAAAGAGGGCTGGCGGGCCGAGCTGCCCGAGCTGCCCGCCCAAAAGCGCACCCGCTACGAGGCAGAGTTTGGCCTCTCCCCCTACGATGCCCGCGTGCTCAGCGACGAGCGCGCCATTACCGAATACTTCGAGGCCACCATGGCAGCTGGGGCTGATCCCAAACTCACCGCCAACTGGATCACCCAGGACATTGCGGCTTATCTCAACGCTGAGAGGCTCTCCGTTGAGGCGCTGCCGCTTACCCCGGTTGCCCTGGCCGAACTGGTGCAGCTGATTGCAGCGGGCACCATCAGCAACAAAATCGGCAAAGATCTGCTGCCCGAGCTGCTGACCCAGGGCGGCTCACCCAAAGCCCTGGTCGAGGAGCGCGGCCTCAGCCAAATTTCTGACCCCGCCCAGATCGAGGCCATGATCGACGAGGTGCTGGCGGCTCATCCAGAGGAACTAGAAGCCTATCGCGGCGGCAAGAAAAAGCTCCAGGGCTTCTTTGTCGGCCAGCTGATGAAGCGCAGCGGGGGACGAGTGGATCCTAAACTCAGCAATCAGCTCCTTAGCCAAAAGCTCAATGCATAATGAAGCCTAAATCCATTTAGGAAAATCAATAAGGGGTCTCACCCCCCATGCATTTTTTGGGCTACCATGGTACTTAGATGCACCCTGATGGTAGGGAGAGCTAATTTTGGGCTCTCCTTTTTTTTGTCTTTTTGTCCCGATTGTTCGTCGCGTTGGCACAATAGCCCCAAGGATAAAAATCCTTGGGGCTATCTTCTGGTGAACTGAGGAAATTGAATTTGAGGGGGGCTGGATATAGGTATGAATCAAAATATCAACGCCTTTTGTAGCGGCGTAGGCGTAGCCAAGCGAAAGGCCGTAAGGCCGGTCGCCCCTCCCCAAACTCATGCCTCTATTCAAACCCATGCCTCAATTTAGTAGTCCCTGCATGGTGCATTGCTTCGCGTTGGCCGAGCCTTGCCTTAGCGCTATGCACCCTACATGGATCCCACAATTAAGCCTGACAAACTACTAGGTAAAGTTTGCCTGTAGCTGGGGTTCTAGCGGTTCGTGGGCGTCCACCCGCAGCGTACCCGGACCAGTGGCCTGGGCCGTCGAGGAGCCATTGCCCCACACCACCTGACGACTGCCTCCTGATAAGGCAACTGACGCAGACCCGGCCGAGCTCAGCCAGATCGTTGCGCCTTGGGGCAGTGACGTGGTGTTTTGGGTCGATGGGGCCGGCTCTACCTCGGCTAGGGCATGCATCACCCGGTTGGTTTCTCGTAGCAGACTGTCTCGCCCTGTTGAGTCGGCTTGGGGCAGCCATAGGGCAGCGGCAAACCCCTGCTTGAGGGCGTAGGTGTAGAGCGATGCCGCGGCTATCACCGCCTGCTCAAAACTGGTTTCATCCCAGCGGGCGGTGGTGTTGAGGGCAATGACTACCTCGCGGCTGGCGGTCATGGTTTCTAGCTCGCGTACCCGAAGTTCGCCATAGCGGGCGCTGGTGCGCCAGTGAATGAGCCGGGTGGGGTCGCCCCAGCGGTAGGGACGCAGCGATCGCGTTACCCCCTGGGTATCGGCCTTAGCTAGCGGGCTGTAGCGCCAGTGCTGGCCGCTGCGAGGGCCAACGGTATCGAGCAGCGGGCAGCGCTTGAGGGGCAGCACCTGGGGGTATACCACTGCCGTAGCGGGCGCTGCGGCAGGGCGGCGGCACCAAAACAGGCCCAGGGGGGCTGCTGTACGCAGGTCTGCTGTGGGCCAGCGATAGATGCCTCGGCGCTGGGTAGGCACCTGATAACGCCAGGTATGGGTTTGCCCTGGGGGCAGGGTGCTAACGGCGGTCACCTGCACGGCACCGAGGCGGGCGGGCAGCGGGTCAATGATTTGAAATAGCCCCTTGGGCTGTCGTTGGGGGTTGTGTACCTGAAGCTCAATTGCCAGGGGCACCTCGGCGGTGACCGGCTGAACGGGCGATCGCGTCACCACCAGCCCCTGAAGATTGCGGGACGGCAGCACCGCCGCCACCATCAGCAGTGCCAGCATAACCCCGCTGATTACGTACAACCAGCCTGCCAGGGTGTTGGTCGCCGCCGCAAAGAAGAACAGGGCCAGCCCCAGCAAGAGCCAGCCCACGTAGGCCGGGTTAACCCAGCGATGCTCCAGCCAACTGGTAAACCGTGCGGTAACATTCATGCGATCGCCGTAATCTAACTAGCAGAGCATACCCAAACCAGCGCGGTATAAGAAAGCAATTCCCACCGCCCCAAGCCTAAACCGATGGAAACCCTCAACCC
>DASQNN010000574.1:0-8930 GCA_035644955.1 Nodosilinea sp.
GTCGGCTACGACGAGGGCGGTCAGCTCACTGAAGCGATTCGCCGTCGCCCCTTTGCGGTCATCCTCTTTGACGAAATTGAGAAAGCGCACCCCGACGTGTTCAACGTCATGCTGCAAATTCTTGACGATGGTCGCGTCACCGATGCCCAGGGCCACACGGTGGACTTTAAAAACACCATCATCATCATGACCAGCAACATCGGCTCCCAGTACATTCTTGATGTGGCCGGCGACGACTCTAAGTACGACGAAATGAAGGGTCGCGTCATGGATGCTCTACGGGGCAACTTCCGGCCCGAGTTTCTCAACCGGGTGGATGAGATGATCATCTTTCACGGGTTGCTCAAGTCGCAGCTGCGCGAGATTGTCAAACTGCAGATCGTCCGGCTCGAAGAGCGGCTGGCCGATCGCAAGATGGCCGTCAAGCTCAGCGAATCGGCCCTCGACTTTTTGGCCGAGGTGGGCTACGACCCCGTCTACGGCGCTCGCCCCCTCAAGCGCGCGATTCAGCGCGAGCTTGAGACACAGATCGCCAAATCTATTCTGCGGGGTGAATTTGGCGAGGGCGATACCATCTACGTCGATGTCGAAAACGAGCGGCTTGCCTTTAGACGGCTGCCCGCTGAGCTGCTGGCTCTATAGGTTGAGGGGGGGAGGGGCTCCTCCCCCCTCCCCTAGGGTTACGCCTTGGGTATGAACCTTTGAAACAAGCCGTTGATTTATTGATGAGTACGGTTGCGGGGATCCACCTAGGTTTGCGAATATAGCTGGATGGGCTGATGTAGTGTATTTACCAAGGAGCGTCGTATCCCGTTACGGCAAAACTTCCGTAGGTTTTCGGAATCCGTCTGGGCACACTACTGTTAGGGCAGTGCGCTGTCCTACGGGGTCCTTCACCCTCAGGCCCCTGGTTTGAGTTTTCTAGGTATATGGCTTTGTACTCAGTAATTAATCAGGCGCATCTAAGCGGCGGGTCGGTTGCTCCGACGTTACGCCAGTTCATCTAATAGACATGGGGTTGGTTATGAAAATCGCTCACGACGTTCCAAGACATAGCTACATAAATGTAATGGAACTCCTTGTTTCTGAAGAGGTGGAAAAGCAGGTTAAAACCATGCATCCCCGCGTGGTTAAGTACCTCAAGCGGGTAGAGGTCGAGACCTATGCTCTCAACCGTTTGCCTTCTCTTTACGCCTCTAGCGAGAAGGGGTGGCAACACCAGTACGAAAAAGCCAGGCGAGAGCTGCACAACCAGATTAAGAGCGCGGTCCGCCAGGCCTTTGCGGCAGTGCAGGTAGACCCAATTCGGTCGTCTGAGCCCCTGCGTGGTCAGGACAACGAAGCCGCCAACGTGGCCCTCAACGCCCTGCGAGAAATCCTGAAGCAGCCCGATCTCAACTGGGACGGAGCCATTGCTCGTCTGCGGGCCGTGCTATCTCGGCGCAATGAGCCAGCAAATCCTTCCCCGACCGATGCCGGTGCTGCCTCTCACCGCACCCGCTACCGCGGCGGCCCCTCTGACATGAGCAGCGCTGAGCGGCCCGATGGCAGCCATGCCCACTACTGGCGCCCTGGCACCTACGGTTCCGATGTGTCGTGGCAAAAGACCCACAATTCCTCAGACAGTGGTTTTGACTGGAACGACAACCGCTACGCGAAGTAGCGGCGCTGCGGCACAAGGGCGAGGGCCACGCTGAGTTAAAAATGCCGGTTTAGAAGCCGGCGAGAAGAGGAGACTGGGTTTGGCCCTGGCTCCGATTCTCGGTGTTGCTGAACTGAAGCATGAATCTGGGCACGGGCAAACGGCCGTTTGCCCCTAGAAGAGACGTTGCAGTTTTGATTCATACCTGTATCCGGCAACGCCCAATTTCTATGGGTTTTTAATAGTCTTCCTGTTTGTCAACTCCCTACAGAAATCCTGCTTGGGCCAGGAGCTGTGGTGGAATGCCGAGTTTTGTCACCCCCTGCCGCAGGCTGGCGGCGGTGGCGGGGTCAATGGCATCGTAGAGGGCGATCGCCCGCTGAAAGGCCTTCAGCGCTTCCGGGATCTGACCCAGCTTAAAGAGGGCCACCCCCAGGTTTTGGTAGGCTTCGGCATAGTTGGGGTTGAGGGCGATCGCCTGGTGGTAGGCCGCAATCGCCTCATCTAGATAGCCCCGGCCCCGGTGGGCGGTGCCCAGGTTGTAGTGGGCGATCGCCAGAGTGGGGTCGGCCTCAACGGCCTGCTGAAACAGCTCAACCGCGGCGTCAAACTCTCCCTGGGCCTTTTTGAGGCTGCCGTAGTTAATCCATGCGCCGAGCTTGAGCCGGGGCGGAACCGGTTGCGTTAGAGCCGCCTGATAGTCGCTGGTAGCCTGCTCAGGCTGACCAGTATGGGCTAGGGCGCGGTGGTAGTGCAGCTCGTAGCGGGTGAGATTGTCTAACGCTTCAGATTGCGCCAGGGCGCGATCGAGCAGGGGCAGGGCGGCCTCGGGCTTGTCTTCTTCGACGTAGAGGGCGGCTAGCTTGTTGAGCAGGTAGGCGTCGTCGGGATGATCGGCCAGGTAACTTTCCATGGCGGTGCGGGCGCGATCGAACTTGCCCCGCTGCGCCACCACCGCCGGGTCGTAGCCGGTGTGGTGCAGGGCCACCTCGCCCAGGGTAATCACCTGCCAACGAGAGTCCTGGGTTTGCAGCGCTGCCACACTGTCGTCTACGGTCTCGTGGTACGGACGGTTAAAGGTGAGGTGGGGCAAGCGGCGAAAGAATCGGGTGATCAGCGTATAGGGGGCCTGGGGCGCACCCAGTTCTAACCGCAGCAGGTTGACGGCTAGAATGTCGGCGGCGGCGGTTTCCCCCAGGGGTTGCCCCTGGGCAAGGCGCTGAAGCACCAGGGCGGTTTCGCTCAGCAACACCTCGTCGGCGTCGAGCACCAGCACCCAGTCGCCGGTGGCCTGGCGCAGCGATTCGTTGCGGGCGGCGGCAAAGTCGTTGACCCAGGTAAAGTGGTGCACGGTAGCGCCGTGGGCTTGGGCGATCGCCACGGTGTTATCCTCTGAACCGGTATCGACCACGATGGTTTCGTCTACCAATCCCTCCACGCTTTCTAGGGTGCGGCCCAGGGTGGCGGCCTCGTCTTTGACGATCATGCACAGGCTGATGGTCACTAGCCTTCTCCCAGAGCTTGGTGTGCCCGCCCGATCGCCTGCCGCACCTGCTCAAAGCCGGTGCCGCCGTAGCTGTTGCGGGCCGATACCACCTGCTGGGGGGCGATCGCTGCGTAGATGTCGTCCTCAAAGGCGGGGTGAATGGTCTGCCATTCGTCGAGGGTTAGCTCCCGCAGCAGCTTGCCCGCCGCCAGCGAGGTTTTGACCACCTTGCCCACCAGGTTGTAGGCCTCGCGGAAGGGCACGCCCTTGGTGGCCAGGTAGTCGGCCACATCGGTGGCGTTGGCGTAGTCCTCGTTGACCGCCTGGCGCAGGCGCGGCACCCGAAAGTTGACTCCCTCAGCCAGCAAAATGGTCATGGCTTCCACGCAGCCACGTACGGTTTTCACGGTGTCGAAGATGGCTTCTTTGTCTTCCTGGAGGTCTTTGTTGTAGGCCAGGGGCAGGCCCTTCATCATCACCAGCAGCCCCTGCAGGTGGCCAAACACGCGCCCGGTTTTGCCCCGCACCAGCTCGGGCACGTCGGGGTTTTTCTTTTGGGGCATGATGCTGGAGCCGGTGGAGCAGCTGTCGTTGAGGGTGACAAAGCTAAATTCTTCCGAGGCCCAGAGAATCATCTCTTCGGACAGCCGCGACAGGTGCACCATGATTAAGCTGGCGGCACAGGCAAACTCGATCGCAAAGTCGCGATCGCTTACCCCATCGAGACTGTTGCCGTAGACCCGCTCAAACCCCAGCAGCTCGGCCGCGTACTGGCGATCGATGGGAAAGGTTGTGCCCGCCAGCGCCCCGCAGCCCAGGGGCGAAATACTCACCCGCTTTTGAAGGTCGTGGAGCCGCTCCCAATCGCGCTGGGCCATGTCGAAGTAGGCCAGCAGGTGGTGGGCCAGGCTCAGGGGCTGCGCCCGCTGTAGGTGGGTGTAGCCAGGAATCAGCGTTTCCACATGCTCTTCGGCAAGGGCCAAAAGCGTCTGCTGGTACTGGCGCAGCTGGGCCTGAATGGCCTCGATCTGGGCGCGCAGGTAGAGGCGCAGGTCGGTGCCCACCTGGTCGTTGCGCGATCGCGCCGTGTGCAGCTTTTTGCCCACGTCGCCAATCAGCTCCGTCAGCCGCCGCTCCACGGCAAAGTGCACATCCTCCGCTTCCACCCCGGGGTTAAAGTCTCCCTGGCGGTACTCCTGGCGAATGGTTTCTAGGCCGGTGACAATCTGCTCTCCCTCCTCGGGGCTAATAATGCCGGTTTTGACCAGCATTTTGGCATGGGCCTCTGAGCCGGTGAGATCGTGCTCCAGCAGCTGAATATCAAAGCCAATACTGGCGTTGAAGATGGCGATCGCCGGATGCAGCGCCGTCTCAAAGCGCTGGCTCCAGGTTTGGGGAGAAGGCGTTTCCATGGCGGGCGATCGGAGGTTAGTAGGCGGTCAGGTTGCGAAGCATGTAGCCGAGCACAATGCCAAAGAGCAGAGCCCAAATCTGGCCCGACTCGACAAAATTATTCCAAACATTGCCCATGTCGCCCAGAATGTCCTGGTCGAAATTCTGGGCCAGCACGGGCGAGATTGCCTCTGCCGCTGGGGCAAACCCCACGGCCCCGCTGGGCAACTCAACTCCGGTAAGATAGCTGCTGAAACTATCTTCAGCACCCAGGGTAATGGGGCGCAGTAGGGTGTCTACAGAAACAGGCAGCGAAGCACTTTGCAGAAGATGACCGTAAGGCTGGGGCATAACGTCCATGGCACCGTGACGACCTGAACATGGTTAACACCCAACAGACTATCACCATACCGCTGCGACCGAGCCTCTGGAACCCAAAAACCGTCAGCGCTTTGGCGGTTTTGCTTGCCCTGGGGCTAGCCGCCTACCAGGCGGGCCTGGGTCGGCCGGGAGTAGATCTGATCAACCTGGGCGGCTGGCCCCAGCTGCGCGAGTTTTTGGTGGCCAGTCTGCGCCCCGACCTCAGCCCTGAGTTTGTGGCCCTCATGGGCCGCGCCGCCCTGGTGACGCTGGCCTACGCGGTGTTGGGAACCGCCCTTAGCATCGGGCTGGGCATAGTAGGCGGCCTGTTCTCGTCGGCGGTGTGGTGGCAAACCCTGCTGCCCAACGATCCCTGGGGGCTGCGCCGGGGGCTATGGCTGGGGGTGCGGGGGCTGCTGGCCTTTCCCCGCGCCATCCACGAGCTGATCTGGGGGCTGGTGCTGCTGCAGGTGCTGGGGCTAAACCCCATGGTGGGGGTACTGGCGATCGCGATTCCCTTTGGGGCGATCGTGGCCAAAGTCTGCTCAGAAATTTTAGATGAAACACCCCCCGAACCGCTCCACGCGCTGATCAACGCTGGCACGCCGCCCCTGGTTGCCTTTGTCTACGGGCTGCTGCCCCAGGCGCTGCCCAACTTGCTCTCCTATACCTTTTATCGGTTTGAGTGCTCCCTGCGGGCCTCGGCGGTGCTGGGTATCATTGGGGCCGGGGGCCTGGGCTACGAGATTTTCTTGAGCCTGCAATCCCTGCGCTACGAGCAGCTGTGGACCGGGTTTTATGCCCTGATTGTGCTCAACGGTGCCGTCGATGCCTGGAGCGCTCTGGTACGCCGCCGCATGGGTTTTACCAGTCGGCTCGATATCAACCGCAAGCCGGGCAGTCCCTCACCGTCTGCTACAAAAGCCCCCCGCCAGGACGGTTTTCTGCGCCTGTCGTGGATGGGGGCAGCCCTGGCGGTACCCCTGAGCGGGTGGTTTTTGCAGCTAGACCCAGGGGTGCTGTGGTCGGCCCGCACCCAGCGGCTTTGGGCAGACCTGTTGAGCACCGGCTGGCCGCCCCTGCCGACCGGGGCCGAAATTGCCCACTTGGCCTGGCTCTCCTGGCTGACGGTGGCAATGTCAATGGTGGCGATCGCCCTGGCGGGCCTGGGCGGCATTCTCTTTTCCCTACCTGCCGCCCAGAACTTTTTGCTGCCGGGGGGCCTGCTGCGACCCGTCGGTCAGCGGGAGCGTTTCCCCTGGGTGGCCTATGCTCTGCTGGGCCTGAGCCGATTGGTGCTGCTGGTCAGCCGCGCCATCCCCGCCCCGATCTGGGCGCTGGTGCTGCTGTACGTGCTGTTTCCCGGCGTGCTGCCGGGGGCATTGGCCCTGGCCCTGCACAACTTCGGCATCCTCGGCCGCCTGATGGCCGAAGTAAATGAAAATTTGGACGATCGCCCCGTGCGCGCCCTCAGCGCCCTGGGTGCCAACCCCAGCTCGGTGGTGATTTACGGCATTTTGCCCCAAAACCTGGGCCGTTTTCTGGCCTACATTCTCTACCGCTGGGAAGTGTGCCTGCGCGAAACGGTAATTGTGGGCTTGGTGGGGGCCGGGGGGCTCGGCCGCCTGCTCACCGAGCAGATCAGCAGCTTTGACTACAGCGGCGTGCTTGTAACCCTGGCAGTATTTGTGGTGCTCACCGTTGGGGTCGATGCCGTAAGCCAGCAGCTGCGGGGGGTGTTGAGGGGTTAATAGCTGACAGCTTTGCGTTCGGCCAAGACTCAGGCAACCAGCGCCCCGCCACCACCGCCTGCTCTCGACGCCGAATCAGTCCGAGGGCAGGGGCAATTGCCATGGGCCAAATTAGAAGACCCGCGTGGCCGTCAGGGGGTAGAGCATTTGAAGTTGTTTACCCTTGACCACAATTTGGTGCTAAACAGCCTCGGACGCTTGGGTGATGACGCTCAAGATTCAGTCAAAGGTGCCTTGCGAGAGCTGCTGAATCTTAGTTATGGAAGGTAGAGTTGTGAAGGTGGTCTAACCCACACCCAACTTGAACCCTGGTTTTCCTGCTGTTCCCATTTCCCTATGACCCTATTCACTCTGCGCTCTGCCACCAAAGACTTTGGCATCAAGGAAATCCTCCGCGATGCCAGCTTTAGCCTGGATGAGGGCGATAAGGTGGGCCTGATTGGTACCAATGGCTCTGGCAAATCGACTCTGTTGAAGATGATTGCCGGGCTAGAGCCTTTCGACGGCGGCGAGTTTTGGGTCAACCCTGGGGCCAAGATTGTCTACCTGCCTCAGCAGCCCGACTTTGAGGCCGATCGCACGGTGCTAGAGCAGGTGTTTGCCGACGCGGGCGAGCAGATGGCGCTGATTCGCGAGTACGAAGACATCTCCCACCACATGGCCCAGGGTACAGGCGACGCCGATGCCCTGATGGCCAAGCTCTCGACAGTATCCGAAAAAATTGCTGCCGCAGACGCCTGGGATTTAGAGACTAGTGCTAAGGCCATCCTCAGCAAGCTAGGCATTGATGACTTTGACGCCAGGGTGGGCGATTTGTCGGGGGGGTATAGAAAGCGGGTTGCGATCGCCGCTGCCCTGCTCGCCGACCCTGACGCCCTGCTGATGGACGAGCCCACCAACCACCTTGATGCTGAATCGGTGGAGTGGCTGCAGAGCTACCTCAGCGGCTTTCGCGGCGCGCTGCTGCTCATCACCCACGATCGCTACTTTCTCGACCAGGTCACCAACCGCATTCTTGAGATCGATCGGGGTGACCTCTACGGCTACGCCGGCAACTACGCTTACTACTTAGAGAAAAAGGCCCTGGCTGAAGCTGCCGACCAGAGCACCCAAAAGAAGCACGCCGGGGTGCTGCGCCGCGAACTGGAATGGCTGAAGCGCGGCCCCAAGGCCCGCAGCACCAAGCAAAAGGCCCGCATCGATCGCATCGGCGACATGCAAAACCGCGAGTTCAAAGAAACCCTCGGCAAGGTGGATATCTCCACCGTCGGTCGCCGCATCGGCAAAAAGGTGATCGAGCTGGAGAATGTCTCCAAAAGCTACGAAGACCGGCTGCTGTTTAAAGACTTCACCTACGACTTTGCCCCGGACGATCGCATTGGCATTATTGGCCCCAACGGCGTCGGCAAATCGACGCTAATGAATGTGATTACCGGGCGGCTAGAGCCCGATACCGGCACCGTCGATATTGGCACCACCATCCACGTTGGCTACTTTGACCAGCACTCCGAAGATCTGTTCGCCAACCCCAGTCAGCGGGTGATCGAATACCTCAAGGAAACCGCCGAACTGGTCACTACCAACGACGGCAGCGTGATCACCGCCTCCCAAATGCTGGAGCGGTTCTTGTTTACCTCAAACCAGCAGTATTCCCCGCTTGAAAAACTCTCCGGCGGCGAGCGGCGGCGGCTGTTTTTGCTGCGGGTGCTGCTCTCGGCCCCCAACCTGCTAATTCTCGACGAGCCCACCAACGACCTCGATGTGCAAACCCTTGGCGTGCTCGAAGAGTACTTAGAAGAGTTTAACGGCTGCGTGATTGTGGTCTCCCACGATCGCTACTTTCTCGATCGCACCGTCAACACCATCTTTGCCTTTGAGGGCAACGGCGTACTGCGCAATTATCCCGGCAACTACTCGGTGTATTTGGACTACAAGAAAGCGGCCTCAGACACCGAAAAACAGAATGAAAAGCAGGCAGCGGCCAACAAATCCCAAGCAGCCACCTCTGCTCAGACGGCAGCAAAGGCAGACTCAAGCACCGACGCCAAGGCCAAAAAGCTCTCCTACAAAGAAAAGCGAGAATACGAGCAGCTAGAGACTCAAATTCCCGCTATGGAAGCCGAAAAAGAGGCGCTAGAAAAGCGGCTCTACGGCAACCCACCCAGCGACTATAGCGAGGTGACAAAGTTATCTGAACGCCTGGGCGAACTCACCGCCACCATCGATTCCTCCACCGAGCGCTGGATGGAGCTAGCGGAGCGGATGGAGTAGATACCCACAGCAGGACAATTAATCGCCA
>DASQNN010000575.1:0-9894 GCA_035644955.1 Nodosilinea sp.
TGCCGGGTCACCGCCTCTACCATGGCCGGGTGGGCGTGCCCCAGGGTGCAGGTGGCAATGCCGGCCACAAAGTCGAGATAGCGACGGCCCTGGTCATCCCACACAAAACTGCCTCGGCCCTTGGTCAGCGCGATGGGGAAGCGCCCGTAGGTGGTCATCACGTCGGCATCAAACTGGGCCGGCGAGAAGGCAGCGCTGCCGTTGGTCGCAGTGCTGAACGACTTGAGGGAGTTTTGGACGAGGGTTTTGAGGATCACGGTGGGGATAGGGGAAGTGGGGGATAGGGGGGTGGGGGAGTGAGACCGACTCCATCCAATGGATCGAGCATAGCGGAAACCTTGGGGAAATCAATGATTATCCTGAACCAATCGGTGCCGGGGTTAGCGGCGGATAAGCCGCTGGCGAAGGGTGCCACTTTGCCGGATGGTCTGCAATTTTTCGTTCAGGTAGCCCAGGTTTTGGGGTTCGCCGCCGTAGCGCCAGCGCACGTAGGCGTGGGTGATCTCGTTGGCGGGCTGGGCCGACTGGGCCTTGGTCTGCTGGTAGAGGCGCTGGCCGTACTCAATGGGGGTTTCGGCGGGGGTTTTGCCGAGGCCCTGGAGGGCAAACCAGGTCAGCATTTGTTGATAAAGGCGCTCGGTGGGGGCGAGCTGGCGCAGGCGGCGGTAGCGCCAGCCCCGGCGCAGGCCCAAAAAGGCCAGCCAGGCCACAAATCCTAAACCAGTGGCGATCGCAATGCCCAGCATAATTCCCACCCAGCCCAGGTTGAGCAGCCGGTTAAAGCTGCGCACCAGGTAAACCAGCCCGTCGCTCAGCAGGTTGACCAGACCGTCCACTAAGCCCACCAGGGGGGAGGGCAGCCAGCCCGCCAGCCAGGTCCAAAACCGCCGCACCAGGCTAAAGGCTTCGCTGTCCCTAAGGGTGGGGGGAATCAGCTCGTGGCCGGGAATGGGGTCGAAGCCAAACCAGCCGTACTGGGGAAAGTAGACTTCGCTGAGGGCGTAGGCGTCGGTGTTGCGCACCACGTAGAAGCCGGTGAAGGGGTTGAAGTCGCCCTCGCCAAACCCAGCCACCAGCCGGGCCGGGATGTCGATCGATCGCAGCATGACCGTCAGCACGGTGGAGAAGTGGTCGGGGTAGCCCCCTGCGGTTTTAAACAGAAAGCTCTCGACCAGGTCTTGGTCGGGGTTAAAAAAGGGCAGCTCGGGCTGAATGGTGTAGCGCTGCTTGAGGGCCTGGGTCAGGTAGAGTGCTTTTTCATAGTTGTCGGTGAGGGGGACCGGGGAGGTGGCCAGCAGCTCCTCGGTTTTGGCCCGCACCGGCTCTAAAATCTCTTCGGGCACCTGTAGGTAGTGGGAGCGAATGCCGGGGGGGTAGACCGTGCCCGCCTCCCTCAGCTGGGTGCGATCGCGGTAGGGCACCCGCGACACCGCCGAGTAGGTCATACCCTCCTGCAAAATCACCGGCGACCTGAGGCTGCCCTCGGCATCAATGGCGACCTCTCGGGTGGGGAAGTACAGCTCCCTGGGCTGGTACAGGGCGGGAATCAGGTTGGGCAGCTCGCTGACTAGGGTGTAGGTCTGCACCACCTCCCGGTAGCGGCCCAGGGTGGGGTC
The DNA here is from genome assembly GCA_035644955.1 of Nodosilinea sp. Lineage (GTDB taxonomy): Bacteria > Cyanobacteriota > Cyanobacteriia > Phormidesmidales > Phormidesmidaceae > Nodosilinea. Next base: position 1,617 of record DASQNN010000575.1, read on the forward strand.
CATGGGCAAAAAGGTCTGGGCCGAAAACCGCGATCGCCGCAGCGTTTGAGGATTGTCGTTGCGCGAGATATCCCACCCCTGACCGGTGTAGGTGTCAAAGGCCAGCACGCGCCAAAAGCCCGGAGCCTGCGATCTGACCCGCATCACTACCTTGGGGGTCAGGCTGCCGCGCAGGTTTTGGTTCATGCGCTGGTTAAAGCCGTAGTAGGAGACCATGTCGATCACCCCCGGGCCGCTGGGCTTGCCCTGACCCTGAATGGTGCCAGCGCCGTCGCCCTCGTCAAAGCCTTCGCCGTCGTCGCCCCCGTTGTTGCGGTAGGCCGGGTTGAGAATATCCTCCCCAGAAAAATCCCCCGGCGTGTCAATCACCGAACTGACCGGAAAATTCTGAATTTGATAGCCCGGCAGCCGCGGCAAAAACACAAAAATTAGCAGCCCCAGACTCACCACCAGGGCCACCAGCCCCAGCAGTCGGCCCAGGGCCGGCCGTAGCTTGCCCCCCGTCCACACCGTGGCCCCCAGCCCCAGCCGCGACTGGTAGTCGAGCCCCAGCACCGGAATCGCCACCACCAAAAACAGCAGCAGCAGCGGCGCAAAGGCTAGGGTTTGGCTAATGGTGGCGGCCACCCCCAGCAAAATCAGGCCAATCATCATCGAGTAGCCCAGGTCTTTGCGGCGGGGCAGATCAAAGCTGTGCAGCACCTGCAGCTGCACCAACAGCTCCGCCAGCACAATCCGGGTGTCTCCAGGTTCTTCAATCAGCCGAGAGAAAAAGGCCGCCAGGGCCATCAGCATGCCGATGGCAATAAAAAATTTCACCGCCACGTTGCGATCGCGGCGGCGCTGCCAGCTAAAGGCAGCCCCCACGGCACTGAGGGGGATCGCCAGCAAATTCCACCACGAGGTAGCCGTTACCCCCGCCGCCGCCACCGCCACCGAGCAAATGCCCAGGGTAACCAACCCCTGCACCAGCACCCGCAGCAGCAGCGAGTCTTCAATTTCATCGGGAGGAATGGGTCTGGCTAAAGGAGAAGAGGCCAGCCAGCGCGAAGCAACCATGGCGACAGTGGGGGTAAGGTCGCCTCCATGCTAACCGCTGCGCCGGCCCCTGCCCAGAACCGCGTTCAGAGCCGTGTTTGAAGGGTGCTCAGGGCCGCTCCGCTAGTCGGCAATCATCACCTGAAAGCTCAGCGGTGCCTCCTGAGCCTGCTCCAGGCTGACCTCCAGGCGATGCACAGCACCCAGCTGAGTGGCCAATCGCAGCACCAGCTCTCCGGCGGTCGAGCGCTCAGATCCGGCGGTTTCGGTCGGGCTGCTCAACACCAGGCGCCCGCCCGCCGGCAGCACCGCCCTCACCTCTAGCTGCGGTGAGGCGTAGGTGGCCTGCACCGTCAGCGAACCAGCGGCAGTTAACCAGGTCCGCTCCTGGCGGGGGGCCGCCTCAGATACCGTCAGCGACAGGGCGTCAAAAATACCCTGGGCCGCCAGCATGGCCAGGGCCACCTGCTGCTGGGTAGAAGCCGTGGCGTAGTCTACCTCGGCCAGGGTCTGGGTTTGGGCCGACCGATAGGCCGGTCGCGCCACCAGCCCGGCAATGTACTCCAGGGTTTGTGGCTGGTTGGGAAACAGCGACTCGACGGCGGCCACCAGCCGCAGGCCGGTCTGGCGCACGTCGTAGGCGACCTGCTGGCACTGGTCAAGCAGGTCGGCTAAAACCTCTTCGGGCACCCCGGCGGGAACCGAAAGGTTTTTGAGGTGGTCTAACCAAACCGAGGCGACCCTAGGGCGGAGAGCGTCAGGATAGTCCTGTAGGCCCTTCTCCCAGGGAAACAGCGGCGGGTGATGGGCAATTTCTTGCCGCAGGCGGCGCTTCAAGAGGGCTTCAAAATGAGGTTGCACAGTGGATAGGTCTCCAGAGTCAAAGACAGGGTGATAAGCGGCGTTGCTCGCGTTGGGATCTGAAGCCGCTGGCGCTGGGGTAGATGTCTCAAAACCAGGGTAGACCGTGGCAGGAGGCAAGCTCTCTGCCTCTGGCTCAGCCGAATCAGCGTCAACAGCCGGGGAAAAGCGAGTTCCTGATGGTGAGTCGTCCGCCGAAAGGGGCTCTAGCAAGAGCCGTAACAGGAGGTCTTCGGGGATTTCTGAATCTCTATTCATGGCCTGCTGCGGTCTGTCCGGATAGTTAGACGTTACGAACTAAACGTTGCGAATGTCCCAGGCTTGCTCTAGCAGCTTAGTCCACTGCTTTTGAAACTGGGTGGTGGTCATGCCCAAGATTTTAGCGGCTTCGCCATCGCCGATGCCCTGCTGTTTGAGATCTAGCAGTTTGCTCTGCTTGGCGCTTAAGGTGTCTTGCAGCTGCTGCCACTGCTGGGCGGTTAGCCCCAGGTTGGTTTCGAGGCCCGCCTCTAGCCACTCGTGCACCAGTTCCCAATGGTGGGAGAGGGCAAAGCGCAGTAGGTGGTACTTAAACCGCTGCTGTAGGTAGTCGCGCTGGCGGGGAGTGAGATTGAGCAGCGACTCAATCTCCTGGGTGGGCAGGTCGAGCAGCCGCAGGGTGAAGTAGTCGGCGCACTCGTCCTGGTTGCGCTCTTTGAGGTAGGCCAGCAGCTCTTCGACCACCCGGCCGCGCAGAGAGTTTTCGGGCAGGTCGTCGGTCTGGGCAATCATTTCCTCGCGCACCCGCTGGTGGGAGGCCGCTGGGCGCAAATCGTCGCCCTCGCCGCCGTAGTCGGTGGCCTGCTCAATGTCGATGGCAACTTCGGGGGGCTGCTGCTTGGAGAAGGTCTGAGCCCGAAGAATAACCAGCTGCTGGCTGCGCCGACCCGGCAGCGGAATACGCCGCTTGCCGTAGCGTTCGGAAAAGGCCATAAACTCCGCTAGCTCTAACAGGGTGCGGGGCTGGTAGCGATCGCCCAGCTGGTTCTCGCGACGAAAGGCGTTGAGCGCCTCAACATAAAACCCCTGCAAAAAGTCTTCGATCAGCGCCAGACGAGCCTGGTAGCTGGTCTGTACCTGGGGCGGTGTAATGTAGCGGTAAACAATGGCGCTGAGGGTGCTGTGCAGCTCCACTCTGCCCTGCCGCGACCCCAGGCCGTAGTACTTAATACACTGATCTAGGCGATGCTTACCGAGAGACTTGGCCCAGGCTTCAATGTCGCCTGACGCCTGAATGCGATCGCTCTCGCTACAAATGCGCTGTACCTCCTGGGCCAGGCGCTGAGCTATAACCCGGCACCCAGACTCTGGGGCACCAGTACCAGTCTTTAGATCGTGGTAGAAAAGCTGACCAAGCGAATCCACACTCAATGCACAGATACCCTGACTCAATCTGGCTATCCTCTAAAAGCTACACAGACCGTGAAGCGATATTCAGGTGTTTAGTGACATGGTGGATGCGCCCGCTGCAACCCTCAAACTGGGCGATCGCCGTTGGCTAGCCCAATTAGGCCGACTTAACGATGCTTAGAAAAATCAAACCTTAGGCAGATATCAAACTCGGGTTGCACGCTACTGAGTAGTCTAACATCTGTACGTAGATTTATGGATGCAGGGCCATGCACCCCCCTGCGCTAAAGTGTTGCTAGATTCGGGCGTAACGGCAGGCGATCGCCCCCAGCCCTCCCGGCCTAGCCCAAATGCTGGCCCTCAAAAATCACCCGGTACCCGCTATGGATCTCGATGCCCAAATTGCTTCCCTCCAGCAAAGCGCCCCCAACGATGGGGTAACCGCTAACGCCATTACTACCATTGCGCCGACCCTCAAGGCGATCGCCAGCCAGCTCAAGCACGGACAGTACTACGTGCTGCAAACCCTAGAGCAAGGCTGGATGATGACCACCCTTAACAATCGGACCCAGCCCAACACCCAAAAGAACATTGTCTATGCCTACTCCACCCTGCAAGATGCGGCTACCGGTCAGTCGGCGATCAAAGACCCCCAGGTAATGGCCCTGCCGGTGCCCGTGGTGCATATCCTGTTCCAGCTGCTGGCCATGCAGCCCATCGACAGCCTGATCTTCTTCGAAAACCCCGGTCAGGTTAGCCAAGGGGTTGAAATTCGCCGCCAGGATATGCAGGCCCTAATCCAGGCCCAGCTGCAGCAGGCGCAGCAGGGTAGCCCTGTCCCTCCCGATCTGGCCTAGCGAGAGAATTTTCTCTGCACTGGCTCAAGTGATGTGCTATCTTAGGAGGCCCAAGGGCGATTAGCACAGTGGTAGCGCGCTTCCTTCACACGGAAGAGGTCACTGGTTCGAAACCAGTATCGCCCATCCAACCCAAAACCTCTGAACCCCTTGATTTAGAAGCCCTACAGGCCTATAAATTAGGGAATTTTCAATTGCAGGTTATTCCCGCCGAGAGAACTGGCCTCGTAACATTTTTGGATTCATTTAGCCGCGGTTTGATTACTAATTGACTACCAGGGTGAGTACATTAGTTCGTTTCGGCATTGCTGAATTAAAGAATGAACCTAGTGGGTCATTTGGCATGTAGATACCCATTAACTTTTAGGCCACTAAAGCCTGAGTCATGGCTCCAGACCCTCCTACTCGATGCCCTTGTCGTCTTGCTCGTGCCCGTTGTCGTCGTGCGGCTCGTTTGCCACCCCACTCAAACGGTGTTGGATGCTGATTCCACACCTCAGCGGCGGTTTCAAATCGGTCCATAATATGTTGAGGTGTGTCGGGATGCTGGCCATCTAAGGCGCGTCGCTTGAGGATGCGCTGGATCGACTCGGCCATGTTTAACCAACTGCCTGAAAGAGGGGTATACACAGGCAAAATGCCGTGGTCACACAACCACAGCATCAACTCGGGAGTTTTATGCCCTTTTAAGTTGTCCCAGACCAACAAGAGTCGCAATGGCGGTAGTTCTTGAGGCAGTGTGAACGTCACCGTTAAGCCTTCTCGCCACTGTTGCCAAGTGTGTTGAATGACGGCTTGGGAGGCTGAGCAAGCCACTTCCGGTAAAGCCTTCACGATAGTCGTTAACTCGGCTTTTAGCCACGGGTGCAACACGGCATTCGTCGTGTGCTCAACCCCCTGGACACGCACCTAGCCATCGCTGGGATGAAACAGGGTGAGAACTTTGGCCGTGCCATTGCGAAGATACTCGTGGTCTTGCTGTTGGGGTTGGCCTTCGGGGTGCCAACTAGGAGCTACATCCGGCACGGTTTGAAACGGCCCGGCTTCATCCTCACACCACACGGCAATTCCCATCCCCTCGGCCAGCCGATAGGCGTGCTCAATCAGTTTTTTTTCGCTTCGGTATCCGGGTCGGTAACGATAACGTCCCCACTCTTTCGACGCCGCAGGGCGGTACCGGTTTTACACCAACTCCGGCTTTGTTGCCAGCTCTGCCCAGTGCCGTGGAGCACTTGCCAGATGGTGTAAGTACTGATGGTTGAAAATTCACCCTCCTCCTGAGCCCTGAATCGGCGTTGTAACGTGGACAACGACCATTGGGAGACGCCATCGGTCTCCAGATCGGGAGCCTGTTGAGCCAATTCAACGATCTGCTGCCGATGCCCAACCCCATACTGAATCTTGGCACCACCCCCATGGCGGGGCGTTAACGCGGCCAATCCCTGGTGGTTAAAGCGCTCCACCAATTGCGACACCGCATCCCCTGAGCGTCGCCCACTGGCTTGGGCGGCAGCCGTATAGCTGCGTCCTTGGGAAACCGATAGCAGGGCCTTAGCGCGAGCCACACGGGCAGTTGATTCACTGGTTGCACGAGACACTCGCTCTAGTTCCTGGTGTTCTTCAGCAGTCAAATCACGAAGCGGGTGTTTCTGGCAACGGGTCATGGCAAAAACCACTAAAGGGGCTTCTTTTATTCTGACCAACCCCTGCGGCAATGGCCACTTACATGCCAAATGACCCACTAGGTGCCGAAGTCATGCAAATACGCACGACCTGTGAACTGTGCCAACGGGCACATAAGCCCTTACTGAAAGGTGGATATATCGGCTACTGAGGGCTCTGGTCGGTAGGCTTGGGCTCGGGTAAAACTTTATACCTTGCTGTCCCTATAAGCTTGAGGTAGCTGGTACCAGGGCAAATGAGGATTTAGATGATGCTCTCGGTGATACCCAAAATGGTAGCAAGCAATAAACGACCAGAAAACTGGCAGCTGAATGGTTTTAATATGGTGACCAAATTCAGTTGCGTTGTCTGGTTGCCGATGGGGAAGAAAGATGCCAAAGGTGAACAACTGCAATGAGCTGAGTACTAGAGGAATAATCCAAAAAAGAATTAAATTAATCGCCGGAACACCGCAAATCATGAAAGCACAGAAAATTAAGCTAATGCCAATCAACGATACCCAAACTTGCCCGTCTGTCTGGTAAGTTTTCATGAACTGGATATACCAGAGCCAGAACCCTCCCATGTCCGTACCATGGTAGTCAGGATCTTGGTCGGTAGCAGGAAAGCGGTGATGGAGCCGGTGGTTTTTAGCCATTAGCTGATAGGGTAATAACGCATATAACCATGAGGTTACGTAACCGATTGCGTCGTTAAGCCCATGAAAACCAGAAATATTTCTATGAATGGCTTCATGGGTAACGATGAATAAACCAGTGTGTAAAAATGTTCTGACCAGAATTGCCCCAAGCCAATAAAACAAAGGAGTTTGGGCATCAAATAGGGTAAAAGTGCCCACTAAACTGATAAGCCACATCAATCCGATAAAGCTAGCCCAGTACAGACTCGACTGAGAATAGCTAAAGCTCTTGAAGGGGTGTGATGATGATTGACTGACCATATATAATTATGTTTCCAATCTGAACGAGCTACTCTTCTATGAGCACTTCTAAGAAGAGCCTAAGCATCTACTTCGATGCCTTAAACCTGAGTTTCCAAAAACCTGAAGCTCAAACTGTTGTCCTAGGGAGCATCCGCTCACGAATATTCATGTTTGGCATTCCCTTGGCTGTGGCTATTAACATTACATTTGACAATGTAACGTTTTGTTGAAGACACTGCATTAATCTCTTTCTTCCGTGGTACCTGCCCCCAAGGGCATGTCGCTCTAGATTGGTATGCTCTGCGGCAACACCGAATCATCCGCCTAATCACAATGCTCACAATCCCCATGAATCTGGTCACCAGTAGTTCGGGCCCTAGACGAACTGGACTAGACAGGAACACCTGGTACTCTGCCCCAAGCGGGCTGGCCCAAAGCTAGATGGTCGGCTAGCTCAAAGGCAATGAGACAAGCGTGTAATGGGCCAAACAGAGCACCATTGTCGTTGTAAGCAACTTGCTGAACGAAGTCGTAGTAAGACTGGTACATGATGGAGAAACCCTACGCAACAACGCGGCTAAGAGCGGGGGAGGGCAAGGCCAAAGCAGCCCCAAGAAAAAACGCGATCGCGCAGCGTGCCGAAGGTAAAGCACCACTAGAACGGCCTGACGCAGCTTGGGAACCCCTTGCGCCGGGTTAGAGGCGTAAAATAGCGTCCCCTGCGTTGGTCGCCCATAGAGGTTCTGTCTACACCGAGCCAGCGACAAAACCAAGACTGCATTGCTTGAGCAGGCTTACCTAGCATCCCAAGTGCGATCGCACCCCCAACCCGCTACGGCTGAGCCTTTTGGCGCTAGCACTCACTAAACGACCTGGACATTGGCCTAGCGGCAATAGACATACGCAGCGCAGATGTTTACGATCTGCAGTAGCGACTCTAAAATTCACGCCCAATGCCCCCAACACTGAATGAACCCCTTTCCCTCGAAATTTTTGAACAAATCAAAAGCAAAGCAGGCGCTCCCTTTGACAACACCCATCGAGCTGTGCTGATACTGGCTGGAGCGACCTACGTCCAAGGGTTTGTGGTTTTGAATAACGGGCAGTATGAGCCTATCGAACACGCCTGGGTTGAACTGGGTGAAGATATTATCGACCCGACGCTACCGCATATAAATAAGGCCCGGCAAGAAATCTACTATTTTCCCGCCCAAAGCCTCAGCATCAAGGCGTTAAAAGCCTCTATTGAAGAGGCCCGGGAAGATTACCCAGACGATCCTCCGCTGCCGATTTACGGTGCTCCGCCCTACGAGTATTACGGTGACGTGATGCTCGGGGGAAAAGACTACGTGAATGCTTATCAAGCAGCCGAATTAAAGAGCAGAGAACTCAAGGCAGCTAGAGCAGAACGCAAACAGAAAACCTAACGTTCATTTTTCGTCATAGCTTTTCTACCTTCTCGCTTCTGACCGGGCGCGAGTTAGAGGGCGTTTGAAAAGGGGTAGGGGTGTAGCCAATTAGGCCAAGC
>DASQNN010000576.1:0-1961 GCA_035644955.1 Nodosilinea sp.
CGTCAATGCTGTCGTCGGCATAGGGAAGACCGGTGGGCGCTAGCCCCAGGACAGAACTGACGGTGGAGCCAAACTGGCGGCGACCCCAGCCAATGATGCCGTCGGGCAGCGCCGTGACGACGATCAGGAACAGCGCCCCCTGAAAGAACAGCCACACGTCGGGAAAGCGTTCGCTGAGCAGACTGCGGGCCATGTTGACCAGCACCGCACCCAGAATTGCCCCGACCAGGGTGGCGCGCCCGCCCACGGCTACCCAGATCACCATCTCAATGGAGAAGGCAATATCCATCGCCTGGGGAGAGATAATGCCCGACTGCACCGTGTAGAGGGCACCGGCGATGCCGGCGATCGCCCCAGAGACCGCAAATACCAGCACCTTAAAAGCCGTGGGGTCGTAGCCGGAGAAGCGCACCCGGTTTTCGTCGTCACGAATGGCAATCAGCATGCGGCCAAAGCGGCCACTGGTGAGCCAGCGGCAGAGGGCGTACATAGCCACTAAGGCAACCACGGTAGCGATGTAGAAAAACATACGCATGTCCGGGGTGCCCACCTGCTGCCCCATAAACACCGAGGTCGAGGTTTTGAGGCCGTTGGTGCCGTTGATGAGCTTTTGCTGGCCGTTGAAGAAGTTAAAGAACACCACCAGGGCGGCCTGGGTCAAAATCGAGAAGTAAACGCCGCGAATGCGGTTGCGAAAGACCAGGTAGCCCAGCAGCCCCGCCGCGAGCGCCGGAATCAGGAAAATTGCCAGCATCGTAAACGGGAACGAGCTAAAGGGCTGCCAGAACCAGGGCAACTGGGTAACGCCGTAGAGGCCAAAGAACTCGGGTAGCTGCCCAGCGCCCAGGGTATTGAGTTCCAGGTACATGGCAAAGGCGTAGCCGCCCAGGGCAAAAAAGATGCCGTGGCCCAGGCTGAGCAGCCCCGTGAAGCCCCAGATCAAGTCGATGCCCAGGGCCACAATGGCCAGGGCCAAAAAGCGCCCCAGCAGGTTGAGCCGAAAGCCCGTCAGCAGCATCGGCATAATCAAAATCAGGATCAGCGCGATCGCAATGACCGCGATCGCCTCGATCATAAACTTGCGTTTTTGGCTGGCCTTAGCCGCCCGGCGCGGCTGCACGCTTACCTCAGTCATAGCCCTATAGCTCCACCGAACGACCCTTCGGCGGGAACAGCCCAGCGGGCCGCACCTGCAAGAAGGCAATAATCAGCGCAAAAACCATCACCTTGGCCATACTCGTGGTGGCAAAAAAGGTAAAGAAGTCGATCGCGGGCTGAAAGAACCCCGCCGGCGGAAACAGCAGCGCCATGGTGCCAGACCCCACCAGGTAGGTGGTGACGCCGATGACCAGCGCCGCCACAATGCTGCCCACCAGCTTACCAACCCCGCCGACCACCACCACCATAAAGGCGTCCACAATGTAGTTCGCCCCCAGGTTGGGGCCAACCGACCCCAGCAGCGTCACCGCGCACCCGGCTATGCCGGCCAGGCCAGAGCCCAGGGCAAAGGTAATGGCATCAACCTGGCCGGTGGGAATGCCCAAACAGGCGCTCATGCCGCGATTTTGGGTCACCGCCCGAATGCGCAGCCCCCAGGCCGTGCCGTTGAGAAACCAGTACACCGCCACCAGGCAGAGAATTGTCAGGGCAATGATAAACAGCCGGGCCGAGGGAAACTGTAGCGTGTTGCCCAGGGTAACCCCGCCCCGCAGCCAGCTTGGCGGCGTCACATCCACGTTGCGGGTGCTAAACCAGGCCCGGCTAAAGGCGGCGCTGGTGCCGTTGCCGATCAGCACCCAGCTCACCCCTGCGATCGCCGCAGACAACCCTAAAAACAACGGGTTCGCCCAGGATTCAATTCGTTCCCAATCGGTATAGCGGGTCAATACCCAGCGACCGACCAAAAACAGTACCGCAAAAATCACCAGGCCAATCACCATGGGCAGGCTGACGCTGCGGAT
>DASQNN010000577.1:0-2683 GCA_035644955.1 Nodosilinea sp.
CCTTTACTTAATACCATTGCATGTCTTGTGTAGGGGTACTAAGATAATTTTTTATATTGAATACTCTTGTAGAACCGACATTCCGCAGGTTGACAGGGGTTAATTTAAGAGGTAGTACCGGCAGGCCGGGAAGCCCATGAGGCGAATGATTTTGCTGCGTTCTTCCGAGAGGTTGCTGACCTGCTGAGCGGTCCCCACCGAGACCAGATGAATCGCTTGGAATTTCTGCAAAATCCAGCGAAAGGTTGGATTGCAAGTGGGGCGCTGCTTTTGGTCAAGTACCGTGTCATCGGCTTGGGTGAGTTGCGCTCTGAGTTTCCGTTGGCCGAGACTGTAGACCAGCAGCGTCAAGGCCATGACGAGGGCCAGGGCCTCGACCCGTTGAGGCTTTTTGACAAAGACACTGCTGGTAAAGAAGAGGGGGTCTTTGAGGAAACGAAAGCCGCGCTCGACGTGCTGCTGGGCTTTGTACTCGCGCAGCAGACGCTCGGCTGGATAAGTATCGTCATCCAGGACATTGGTGGCCAGAATGAAGCGACGATGGCGCTGTTGGCACTGGGTTTCGTACTCAGCCGTGCGCTCCAGGGTGGCCTGCCATTGATAGCCCAGAGCCGGTGAGTCTGAGGGTTGAGTGCGCTTGGGCCGACCGGGGGGGCACTTAGCGGCCACCGAGACTAGCGCCACCTGAGTCAGGGTGTAGCCGGTGAGGGAGTCCTGAAAGTGCAGGAGGGCATCCATAGCATCGGGCTTACAGGCAAAGACCTGGCTACAGAGCTGCCGCAGAGACCGTTGCAGCCCCTTTTCCTGCTTTTCAAGGGGCTTGAGCCAATCCTCTGACTGCGTCCGGTGCGGGCTTTCCACCAGAATCCAGCGCTGCCCCACCCCGCCGTAGCTCTGCCGTTGTTCCCAAAGCCGATAGCCATCGAGATCACAGGGCATCTCTGTTAACGGGTCGAGAGCACTATCCACCAGGGTTTGAGCCGCCTTGAGGGTTTGTGGTACCCGGCTTAGCCACGGCAAACTCCCCACCGCTTGTAGGTTCGGCTCGCTGTAGAACGCTGCATCAGCCACCATCAGCGCAGGCATCTGCCACTGCTCGGCAAACGCCTGCATCAGCCCCGCAAAGGTTTGGCTGTCGGTCTCATTGCCGCTGCCGACCTTGAACCACACCGGTATGCCACCGTCGGCACTACAGATCAGGTTGACCAAAAACTGCTTCAATTCGGGTCGATGGTCTCGCGAATAGCCCCGACAAATCTCAATCGTTTGGGGGGCTTCGGCCTCTGATGCACCTTCAGGTTCAGCTACGGTGGGATACTCCCCATCCAGGGCAAAGGAGGTCGAGTCGAGATGGCACTGGGAGACACTTACCCCAAAGCGACTCACCGCCTGCATCGCCGCCTTGAGGAAAAACAGCGTCGTTCCGTACTCAAACAGTTGGTCGAGCACTCGTCCTAGACGGTCGTCGTTGAGATGCGCCGCTTTAATCCCCGCTCCCAGCAGGTGCTCCACCGGTTTGCCCTCGAAAAACGCGCTAACCAGGTACAGCGGTGCGCTGACAAACCCCAACCCATTGAGTATCATCGCTTTCACCACTTGCCCTGGGCTGATGTGGTTCAGCGCATGGGGAGGCAGAAGCTCGTCGGTTAGTTCGACCAGCCCGATCTCATCGACTAAGGCGGCCACCAACCCTAGGTGATCTAGATTCTCTATCTCCAAAGCGCGATCCTATGGCTTGCTCTGAGCTTAACCTTAGCTGCCCCAAATATTCTTTTTGTCAACCTGCGGAATGTCGGAGCATCACCGTGCTGACGGCTTCTACCCTTGCCACTGTTTAAGCAAATCCTTAAGGGCGATCGCATCCGCTTTTGATATCAGGGTGACGTGTTCATGCACAGCAACAGTGCCGTTGTTGTGCCGCTTGCTTGTATCTTGTTCTACTTTTGAGGTTATTTTTTATGGCGCTCTATGCACGTAATGACGGTATATACCATCGAGGTATCTTCCTCGAGACACCGTTTACGAATGGGTCTGATGGGATTCGTGCAGGTTTCGACCTCATTATCGTGGCAGGGCAGAATCCCAACACATTAGAGGGTGACGATCTTCTTGGATTCTATAATTTTATATTTGAGTCTGGAAGTGATCGGTTCTCGACTGGAGATGGAAACGATTCGCTTGCAGCCAGACCAACACCGTCATCTGCCTTCGTTGGCCCTGGAACTGTTGATACTGGGGATGGCAACGATACCGTTCAGGGAGGGCTGCGCGGCGATGTCAACATTCTATTAGGAACAGGTGATGACACTTTAATTGTTGACAAATGGGTTGGCTCTGCTACTGCTAACGGTGGAAATGGAACTGACGTTCTAAGGTTGCCGGGAGAGGTAAGCAATTACGTAATTACGAAAACTGATTCGAGTAGTGGCGTATCATTTTCGCGGGATGGGTTTACGCTTACTACTACAGAGTTTGAAAACTTTTCCATTGGTGGGGTAAATCCATTCAACCAACCGCCCACTGCCACTGGAGAAACCGTTTCCACCAGCAAGAACACTGCCGTCACCGTCGAACTTGCTGATAATGTCTTGGATGCGGAAACGCTCACCGGGGCAACCCTCAAGGTCATTAGCACCAGCAATGGCACTGTTGCTGCCACCGCTATCGACCAGGATGCTCGTTA
>DASQNN010000578.1:0-5848 GCA_035644955.1 Nodosilinea sp.
TATTGCTTATCGTCCAGAAAATATCCGCACCGTTGACAAGCATCATCGAGAGATAGAGGACAACAGCTGTGCTCCTGACTGACTGACAGAAGTGGATAAGAGTGAGATAGGAAGAGGGTTTACAGGTGGAGAAGGGGTAGGTCTTCATGAGAGGCTGAAGATGTCACCCAACAGCCGATTGCAGATGAAGAACACTACCCGCCTTTATAGTCAGCTTTTAAAGTATCTGAGTCAATACAGCCGATATCAAGACCTGAGACATTTGCAAGCGTTGAGTTGGATGGTAAGCGCATTGGTGTGCAGCCAAAAGCTGAGTCTGACGGCATGGGAGTCGTATGTGCAAAGTCGAGCGCAACAAGCGCAAAGCTACCAACGGCGATGGAGTCGGTTTTTGAGTAACGTTCGGGTCAAGGTTGCGGCGTTGTACGTACCGTTGGTGCTGGCAGCATTGAGCGGGTGGGAAGCGCAACGATTGTATGTTGCATTGGATACAACAGTGTTGTGGAATCGTTACTGTATGATTCACCTGTCGGTGGTGTGGGGAGGACGGGCAATCCCGTTTTTGTGGCAGGTGATTGAGCATCCGAGCGCCAGCGTCAGCTATAGCGAATACGCTCCTCTATTACGCAAAGCACGCTGGCTATTGAGGGCATACCCAGACGTGATGCTGTTGGCAGACCGGGGTTTTGCCAATCATCAACTGCTAGAGTGGCTTAAGCGCAGTGGCTGGCATTGGTGCATCCGTCTGCCCAGTGATGTGCGGCTGCATGGTCCTCGTCAATTCCCTACAGCGGTAGCTCAATTGTCTCCAAAGCCAGGTGAGGCGATGCTCTATCACAACGTTGGACTGTGGTCTGATGGCACGCACCGCTGCAATCTCGTGCTCGCGTATCCCGTCGGCGTGGATGAACCCTGGGCCGTCATCACCGATGAGTCCCCTACTTTGCAAACGCTCTGGCAGTATGCCCTACGCTTTCAAATTGAGGAGTTGTTCCTCGACAGCAAGTCCGGTGCGTTTCAGTTGGAAGACTCTGGCTTGCGTGACTCCCAACGCTTGGAGCGCCTCTATTTGGTCGCGGCGGTCGCTCTGCTTTACAGCACCGTGACTGGCATTGCTGTTCAAATTGAGGGATTGCAACGACAGGTTGACCCCCACTGGAAACGCGGCTTGAGCTATTTGAAAATCGGTCTACGCTGGCTTCATGGCGTTGTTCACAAAAGCCGTCCGCTGCTGAATCTCCGACCACTACCAACCCGTGACCCTCAACCTTGTTTCGCTAGCGCCAAAGCCCAACAAGACTTCTATGACCAAATTTGGTTCTCTCGTATCCGCTCCTTGCGCTGCAATACCTGAACTCGCCTTTTACTTGAGATGTGTCAGTCAGTCAGGGTTGTGGGTCTTTTGCCAGTAATGGAGATGGATTCAGTAATGTTCGCCCTTTGTGCAGCACACCGTTGAGCCACCGGAGACCGATTTTGAGATAGCTGATGCCTCGTGTCCAATGGGGGTCAACTTGAGTGCGGAGACCATCGAGTTGAACGGCCATACCTTGACTGGTGCCATACAGGATGGCGACGGCGGCAACGAGGTAGAGACGTTCTAGCGCCTGCGCCGAGCGGATGCCAGAGGCTTCTAGTCCAAAGACCTCCGATTTCGAATCGAGGAAAAGCTCCTCAACTCGAAACCGCAAGGCGTATTGCCACAGGGTATTGAGGGACGGCGGCTCATCGGTAATGACGGCCCAAGGCTCCTTAGTATCGAGAGCCAGGTAGAGTCGACGCCCTTGCCACTAGTGGATGGCTGCGAGCACCAAAGGCACGTACAAGCTTTTCACCCGCACTCGGCGATTGCCTATAAAGCGCTGCCACCGCCGTTCGGTGCTTTGCGCCCGGCGGGCGCGACTCGGCACATACGCTTCCCACTCCGGCAGGCTCAACCGACCGCTACACACCAGGGCCGTCACCATCCAAGCCAGGGTGAGGTGATGCAGGTCGCGAGGATGGCTGTATTGACGCAGCAACGGCAGCACTTGATCATAGAGACAGGGGGTGGCCGACATGGTAAAGACCCTGAGGTGATGCAATTTCAGCGTCTCATGTCACCTCACCTTTTTCCCCTCGCCTAACGAGGTTTCAAGTCTTTCACCCACTTCTGTCAGGCAGTCAGGGTGTAGGCTTTACTCATCGCTCTCACGGGGCTGTAGTGTTAGTAAACTCAGCCTAGACCGTGTGAGCTTGTTTACTACTCAGTCAACTTTTCAAACGCCCTCTGATGGGGCAGTCATTATCTGCAACGGTTCAACCCTGTTAAAGCTATTCCGCTAGCTCATGTATAGATTGATTTTAGCCAATTTTCCGTAGATAAAATTAAACCTCTTTTTCTAAAGAGTATTCTCGAAGACATTTTTTAGGACGACTTTCAGTGTTTTGAAAATTTTTTGATTAATCTTTAAAGCTCATAAATCATCATTATTTTTAATTGATACAACAAAATATTGAAAAGACTTGATTATTTGAGTTTTTTACTTTATAAACTCTTATGGATTTGGTTTCGGCGCGATGGCCAGTTATCTCCATTTTGAGATGACTGACTAGTAAATCTACTTGGAGAATGGGCGTAATGCAGTATGGCAAGGCCCTGGGGGTTATCGTTGCATTAGCCTTGGGAGAAGGGCTGGTGGCAGTATTTATGGTAGCCTCCCCTTCCCTGGCTCAGATTGTTCCCGATGCCAGTTTAGGGGCTGAAAATTCAGTTGTTCTGCCTAGTGCTGGGGGGGATGCCGCTATCGATCAAATCGGCGGTGGTGCGGTGCGAGGAGAGGGGCTGTTTCACAGCTTTCAAGACTTCAATGTGAATGACGGTCAGCGGGTTTATTTTGCTAATCCGGCGATGGTCACCAGTATTTTTAGTCGGGTAACCGGGGCTAACCCGTCCGCTATTTTTGGCACCCTGGGGGTATTGGGCAATGCCGACCTATACCTGATTAACCCCAACGGCATTATTTTTGGTCCCCATAGTGAGCTAGATCTGCGGGGTGCCTTTGTTGCTACCACCAGTGCGGGCCTGAGCTTTGCAAACGGCTTTAGCTTTAGCGCCACTGCCCCCGCCGCCCCCGCCCTGCTTACGGTGAATGGGCCGCTGGGTCTGGCGAGTTGGTTGCTCCCCAGTGGTGGGGCGATCGCTAGCCAAGGCCAGCTTTCGGCTCCTGGCGACCTCACCCTGGCAGCCCAGGGGCTTACCCTAGCGGGGGGGCTAACGGCGGGTGGCAACTTGAACCTGCTGGCGACCGATGCTCTCACCCTGCAAGACTGCCCTAGTCTGGCCTTTGTGGCCACCGCTGGGGGCACTTTGCTGGCGCAGGGAAGCGAGCTCACTATTTCTGCCCTCAGTCACCCCAGCAGCGGCCTCTATGCCGGGGGCGATCTGGTGCTGCGATCGCCCAATCCGGTCATTGGCGACGCCCACTATTTCGCCGGCGGCAATTTTCGGCTAGAGCAGCTCAATGGCCAGTTGGGCGTTCTCACCAGCCCCAACGACCCAATCATTCGCGCCAGTGGCGATGTCACCTTTGATAGCTATGTAGGAGCCTCGCTGCATATTCTGGCCGGGGGCAGCGTAATTGTCCCTGGCGTGATTGAAATTACTGGCCCCGACCTATCGGGCAATGCCATTGGCCCCACCACGGAGCCTGCCCTAGCTACCGTTAGGCTCAGCAATGGGGATGTTGTGACCATAGATGGCGTCACCCAGCCCACCCTCGATATTCGAGCGGGCACCCTTGCCGTCGACCCGGTGGGCGCGGTTGGCGATGTCTCTGGCCTGCTGGGTTACATCCCGGCAACAGGCACTGGCGCGGCCATTGTCATTGGCGATATCGTCAACCCCGGTGGCCAGGTGCTGCTGACCAACCAGTACCAGCCCAACGGCACCCCAGCCGGAGATATTGCCGTTGGTAGCATTAGCACCGCTGATCTAGGGGGCGGGGGTGCGGTGGCCATCGACTCCCGAGGCGGTATTACCTTTGGGCTGATTGATGTATCGGGGGGAGACGTTGGCACCTTTGACATTGCAGGTGACAGCGGCAGTGTTTCGCTGCTGGCAAATGGCCCGATTTCCATGCCTCTGCCCTCCTTTATTTTTGCCTACGGCAACGATACGGGCAGAATTTTGCTAGACAGCGCCACTGCCATTACCCAGGAGGGGGCACCCCTGGGCACCGATGCCACAACCCTGAGCTTTATCGACAGCTTAAACCTGGGGGATGCGCCGGGCGGCGATATCTGGCTGCGGGCTCCCTCGATTTTTTTGGGGGGCAACGTGGTGACCACCAGCCTAGGCGCTGGCCCCGGTGGTGATCTGTACATTGACGCTGGCACCCTAGACACCTTTCAAGCATCTTTGTTGACCCAGACCGGCGGGGATGGCCCGTCGGGCGCTATTGTGGCGCAAGCCAACCAGATCAACATGGATTATTCGCTGCTGGCTTCCGCCTCTGTCAGTGGTACCGGGGGCGGGGCGGGCGATGTCGAGGTTCAAACCTCGGGGCTGGTGCTGACCACCGGGGCTGCGATCGGTTCCTTTGCCTTTGGGGTAGGCGATGCGGGCAATGTCACGGTCGGGGCTGACGACGTTGTGCTATCGGGGTTTCAGCCAGGGGAGCTGACCGGTGGATTGTTTTCGGCCTCATCCATTTTTTCGAGTGTACAGGAGGGCGCCGAGGGCAACAGCGGCAACATTACCCTCGACACAGGCACTCTGACCATTACCGGGGCCGGTAGCATTGGCACTACCTCCTTTGGCATTGGCGATGCCGGGGATGTGGCGATCGCTGCTCGCGAGTCGGTGGTGATTGATGGCGCGGTCTTCGTGGATTTTCTGGATAGCCCCGTCAAAACTCAGCCCAGTGCTATTACCAGCGAACTGTTTGCCGGGGCTACCGGCAATGGCGGTTCCATCGCGATTACTACCCCGGTGTTGCGGGTTACCAACGGGGGTACGATCACAGCCCTTTCCGATGGGGATGGCAATGCGGGGGCAGTGACCATTAACGCTACCGAGGCCGTCATTCTGGATGGGGTGGCCTCTTTCGCAAGCGTTGGTCAGCGCGATCGCACTAGTCGCATTGCCGTTGAGTCGCGGGATGATGCCACTGGGGATGGAGGCAGTTTGACCATTACTGCCCCCCGACTCGCCATCACCAACGGTGCCCAACTCGCTGCCACCACCGAAGGCCCAGGGCGAGCGGGCAACATTGTGCTCAATATCGTCGATGACCTCACCGTGGCGGGCGATGGCTCTGGCATTTTGGCCAACACTGCACCCGGTTCTACCGGCGACGGCGGCAGTATTTTGATTGACCCGGCTCGCATTGCCGTTTTAGACGGAGCACAGATCTCGGTGGCCAGTCAGGGATCTGGGCAGGCGGGCAATCTGGTGGTTGAGGGCGGCACTCTAATTCTCGATCGCGGCCTGATTTCTGCAGAAACCCTCAGCAGCGCAGGCGGCAACATTACCCTCAACATTAGTGACGTTATTGTGCTGCTCAACAACAGCCGCATCTCGACTACCGCTGGCACTGCCCTAGCCGGGGGCAACGGCGGCAACATCGACATCACCACCACTTATCTGGTGGCCCAACCCAACGGCAACAACGACATTACCGCCAACGCCTTCTCGGGGGCCGGGGGCAGTGTGCTGATTACCGCCCAGGGCATCTTTGGCCTCACTCCCCGCAGCCGCGCTGAACTAGAAAGCCTGCTGGGCACCAGCGACCCATCCCTACTCGACCCGGCTCGCCTGCCCACCAGCGACATCACCGCTATCTCGCGCGGCAACCCCGCCCTCCAG
>DASQNN010000579.1:0-11609 GCA_035644955.1 Nodosilinea sp.
GCCCAGGTGCCAATCACCCGACCCTGAGAATCCAGAATCGACTGGTTGAAGTTGAACCCGTTGAGGTTGAACGCCATCGTGCTGATGCCCAACGAGGTAAACCAGATGCCAATCACCGGCCACGCACCCAAGAAGAAGTGCAGAGAACGGCTGTTGTTGAAGCTGGCGTATTGGAAAATCAGACGACCGAAGTAGCCGTGGGCGGCCACGATGTTGTAGGTCTCTTCTTCCTGGCCAAACTTGTAGCCGTAGTTCTGCGACTCGGTCTCGGTGGTCTCACGCACCAGAGAAGAAGTCACCAGCGAATCGTGCATGGCAGAAAACAGAGAACCACCGAACACACCGGCTACCCCCAGCATGTGGAAGGGGTGCATCAGAATGTTGTGCTCCGCCTGGAACACCAGCATGAAGTTGAAGGTGCCCGAGATCCCCAGGGGCATGCCGTCCGAGAAGGAGCCTTGGCCCAGGGGGTAGATCAGGAACACGGCGGTTGCAGCGGCTACAGGAGCGCTGTAAGCGACGCAGATCCAGGGGCGCATACCCAGGCGGTAGCTCAGTTCCCACTCCCGACCCATGTAGCAGAAGACGCCAATGAGGAAGTGGAAGATTACCAACTGGTAAGGGCCACCGTTGTACAGCCACTCATCGAGAGACGCGGCTTCCCAGATCGGGTAGAAGTGCAGGCCGATGGCGTTAGACGACGGCACCACCGCACCGGAGATGATGTTGTTGCCGTACATCAAGGAACCGGCGACGGGCTCACGGATGCCGTCGATGTCGACGGGAGGAGCGGCGATAAAGGCAACGACGAAGCAGGTGGTGGCAGCGAGCAGGGTAGGAATCATCAGTACGCCGAACCAGCCAATGTACAGGCGGTTCTCGGTGCTGGTCACCCACTGGCAAAACTGCTCCCACAGGGAAGCGCTTTCGCGCTGCTGTAGAGTTGTGGTCATGATGTATTAGTCCGGGTGATGTACTAAATTATGTTGCTGAGAGTTACTTCAGCTACTGTTACATTAGCACACATCCCTAAATAGATACTGAGGAAAAATAATCATGGGGAAAGCTTAAGCCCTAGAGAGTTGCAATCCCGTACGGTTGATGATGGAATAGGAATCTGCCTTGCTCAGCCTTAGGGCTGGGGCAATGGCTAAAGGTCTATGTAATGTAGGCCGACACGGGGGCGTGGCGGAATGGTAGACGCTACGGACTTAGAAAACTGAGCCTTAGTGGAGAAATCTGCTAAGTGGAAGCTCTCAAACTCAGGGAAACCTAACTCTAGATCGGGGTGGCAACACCATTGACTGGACACGGCAATCCTGAGCCAAGCTGGCGAGAACTACCGCCAGAAGGTGCAGAGGCCCGACGGGAGCTACCCTAACGTAGAGACGAGGGTAAAGGGAGGGTCCAATTCTCAAAACCCAGCTAGGGCAATGTTCTTGCTGGGCAGCAGCGAAAGCTGCGGGAGGATGAAAATCCGTTGACCCTAAACGGTCGTGAGGGTTCGAGCCCCTCCGCCCCCATACCACTTACAGTAGAACCGCCCTTTAACGGCGATCGCTGCGATCATTCACACCTAATTTTTGGCCTGGTCTTAGGGCAATACTCTGGTTCAGTACCCTAGGATGCCTGTAATATTCTCTATACAGTTTCCTGTAGAACCCGACTCTGCAACCTGCGATTTCGGGACGGTAGAGAAGGGTTGGAGCCTTAGGTTAACTCAAGTTAAGTAATGGGCGAAGAATGAGGTTTGGCACGCTTGAGCAAACTACCGTTTGGCTGTCAACGGTATAGCCTCGGGTTATAGCTCAGCACAATGGCTGATTAGGCTAAAGGTGCCATTGTGTTGTGTTATTTTATACAAGTGTAATGGCCATGCTTAAAGGCTTACGGCATCTTTGCAATAAGTTCATGCCTTTTAGGGAGAAGTTTAGGTGAAGCCTGCACTTCTCTTGGGGATACAAGTTTACCATCGGGTTCATTGAGTTTAGGGTTTATCCAGGTTCGGTTGTGTGGGACCTGTCCTTTAACGATTGTTGCTGCGGCTCTATAGCAAATGCCATAGACCGACAAGGTTGTTAGGAACGTGGGGATCGCCTGCTAACTGAGTTGGTTAGCCGTTAGTTCAACACGACAAAAAGGCGTTAATTCTAATTAATTAACCCCGGCGACAGCTGGGGTTGAATTTAAGGACCAATGTCTCGGGAAGCTGTGTCTAGATACCCTTTGATGGAGCCCAATGACTCTGAATCTTGCCCTGGGCTAACCCTGGCGCAGGCGCAGCAGGTGATCTATGATTTTCTGCTTGAAATAGTCAAAATTTGGCACCCTGAGGATGTGTTGGAGGAGTTTCGGCATCTCTTTATTCACCATACCGACTCGGTAAGTTCTCAAACCCTGCCGGCAATCCACATCATTCTGTTTGCCAACAATGAGCAGGAGTTTCGCAACACTATTAAGCGCTGCTGCTACATTCTCGTCAACAACTGGGAAGTTGCTCGACAGTTTGATGCAATTCAGGCCCTAGTAGATATTTTTTCGGATTCATTAATCCAGCGCCGCACCCTGTCGCCGACCCTGAAGCGGCTACGTCATTGGCTAACCCGATTTACCGAAAGCCAGGATTTTGAGGAACTACGGCTATTCGCGGCGCGTTATGCCGAGGAGCGTACCCTCAATCGTCCTGACGAGTGGGCCAGCCGCTACGCCTCTTACCTGCTGGTACCGCAGTACGTCAACGAGGCCAATCCGGTCGAGCAGCGCCAGGCGGCTCGCGCCCTCTCGCGCCGGCTGAAGGAAAAGTTTAAGTTTGAGCTGGCTATGTATACGGCCTACAGCCAATCGGGGCGGGCTCACGGACGTACTGTAGAAAATCCAACCGCTTTGGGAGACAGCGCTCTCCGCCTGGTGAAGGCGATCGTAGCCAGGCGAGGCGACTTTAGCTACAGGAACCTAGCCCGCCTGTTTTTAACCCAGGTGAAAGACAGTTATTACGGTGAATTTAAGGTCAGTTTGACGCGGTATCTGCTCTACACCGTAAGCAGTAACCCGATCTCAAAACGTATCCAGGAGCATCTGGATGCTCGGCTGCTCGATTTATATGTTGAGTTTGAGTCTCAGCCCCTTGACCCCTCTCTGGTGCTGCGCACCAGTAACCGAGTGGTGGACTACCTGATGACAGAAGATCAGGAACAGCCCTCGCCGTTGTTTTCGCTGGTGTTGTCCCAGGGGAACGCTCTGACGCTGGCCATTATCTTACTCAAGCTGGTGCTGGTTTCACGCCACACGCTGCCCTACCTGGAGGCCAGAATAGCCAGTTTAATTCGCTATTACGAGCAGTTCCCCCGCAGCGAATGCCAATGGGTCATTAATTTCTTAGAGGTATTTCAAATTACCTTTGCCATCTACGGAGACAACATTGAGTACAACCTGGTTCAGGTGAACTCCCATGGGGAGCGGCTCAAGCCCGCGTTTCTGCCAGAGCATCAGAGTTTAGATGCCTTTAGAATTTTTTCGCAGGCATTGTCCTATCCCCAGGCCAACCCACTGGGGGCAGTTGGGGAACTGACGGAGGGGCAAAAGCAGGAAGGCCTGATGGACGATCCGCCCTTCCTGTAGGACAAGCCTTGGTAAACCGGGGACTGACTTGGACTAAGCAGGGGAGGGGGGCTGGGGCAGCCGGCTGTACCATGCGCTGAGAGCGGTATGATACACCACCTGCCAGGGTATATTGTGACGACGGGCCAGGGCGGCACAGTCTTCGTACTCGGGGTGAGCGTTGAGGACCGCATGGGTTTGGGGGTGGTAGGCCAGCTTGAGATTGACAGGACCGTAGGCCGTCTGGAGGGTTTCGCTCTGGCGGGGCAGCACCCACCGCTGCTGGGGTTGGCGACGAATGCCCAGGGTAGAGGTTTCGGCAAACAAAATGTCGGTGCACTGGGGTTCGTCAGCGGGGCGACAGATTACCGTGATCAGCAGCCCGGGCCGTGATTTTTTCATGGCTACGGGCTGAGTAAAGACATCTAGGACACCGATGCTAAAGAGGCGATCGTAGAGGTAGCCAACGGCCTGAGGCACCAAGTCATCGACCTGGGTTTCAAGCAGGATAACCGTGTCTTGATCGTACCCACCCTCGTAGACACCTGTCGGCTCTGGAGCCGCTTTTGCAGAGGATATGCCCTGGACAGCGGGCTCTGCTGCCCCAACCCACAGGCGTAGAGCATTGGCCACCGGCAGCGACTTGCCCCCCGCCCCTAGCCCGGTGCGGTACAGGGTCATGGCGGGGGGATCGCCAAAGCGCTGGGCCAGGGTAGTGGCGATCGCGGCCCCGGTCGGGGTGATCAGTTCGCCATCGAGGCCGTTGCTGTAGAGGGGCACCTGGTGTTGCTCCAGCAGCTTGAGTACAGCGGGGGCGGGTACCGGTAGCCAGCCGTGGGCGGCTTTTACCCGCCCTCGCCCGGTAGGGAGGGGCGAGCAGACCAGGGTATCGACATCGAGGTAGTCGAGGCCCAGACAGGTACCTACAATATCCACAATGGCGTCGGTGGCCCCCACCTCATGGAAATGCACCTGGTCGATCGCAATGCCGTGGACGGCGGCTTCGGCCTCGGCCAGCCGGCGAAACACGGCCAAACTCCAGCGCTGGGCGCGATCGGGTAAGTCTGCCTGGGTGATGAGACGCTCGATCGCGGGTAGGTTGCGGGTAGGATGGGCGACATGGTGGTGGCCATCAGGGCGATCGTGACCGTGATCACGGGGCAGCGAGTCTGCCGTCAAAACTACCTGAGCCTGGAGGGCGCGCAGCCCCTGGCGCAGCACAGGAATAACCGAGAGGGTAAATTCGTTGGTTAGCCCCAGGTGGGCCAGCTGCCCCTGTAGGTAGTCGAGGGGCACGCCCGCATCGATCAGGGCAGCCAGGCACATGTCGCCCGCAATGCCCGTGGGGCAGTCGAGGTAAGCTATCGTTTTCAACAGACCAGCAGCAACGGAAGGGCGATGGCAACAATCTACAAGCTACATCCTGATAACCCGCAGAGTCGCAAAGTGGAGGCGATCGCGGCAGCGCTGCGGCAGGGAGCGGTGGCGCTTTACCCCACAGACACAGTCTACGCCATCGGTTGTGACCTCAATCATAAGGGGGCGGTGCAGCGGGTGCGTCAGCTCAAGCAGCTAGCCAACGAAAAACCGCTTACCTTTCTGTGTGCCTCGCTGTCTAACATTGCCGATTACGCCGTGGTTAGCGATGGGGCCTACCGCCTGATTCGGCGACTGATCCCTGGCCCGTTTACGTTTTTGCTGCCCGCTACCCGCCAGGTGCCGCGCCTGGTGATGAGTCCCAAACGCCGCACGACGGGCATTCGGGTGCCTGACCACGCCATTTGTTTGGCTTTAGTGGAGACGCTGCAAAACCCGGTGATTTCGACCTCGGCCCTCACCCTGTTGCCCGCGTCGACATCGGGGCGCTCGGCTCATAAACCCGTCGACAAAATGGTCATGTTTGACACCCTAGAAAAGCTGGTAGACGTGATTGTGGACGATGAGCAACCCCTGCGCTACGACGTGTCAACCATTCTCGACATGGAAGGCGAAGAGCCCCTGGTGGTGCGCCAGGGGTTAGGCTGGGAAATGGCTTTAGACTGGGGCGCTCAGCTGGTGTAGCCCTAGGGGCACCCTGGCAACTGGCACTGTAGGGCCGAGGCCAGAGGCCGGGTCGGGTCGACCGGGGTGCCAGCGATTTTTGAGCCAGTAAAGCGTAAACCCCAAAGGCGGTGAACCGGGCTGACAGCGCCATATACCAAAGCTTTCATCAATACAACGGCCAGCCTGGGTGGGTTTGGAGCCCAGAGCCTCAAACCCGCTCGGAGCAAGACCTGGAGACCGCGCCAGTGGGGGGTAGCTTTTACCGCTGGCATAACCCCTGGGAAACGGCTGGGGTCCGGTGGGGAGTACATAGCAACCCCGTCGGACCTTAACCACATTTCTGAGTGGCCCGACGGGCTATTCCCGATTTCGGTGTCGTTGTTAGGATTGGGTAACTATGAAGACCGCATCTACCTGCATTGCCATGCCCCCTTCGCCCCCGGGGACGCCACCCCCAGACCCGTCGCCCCAGCCCGCCCATCCTGGAACTGCCTCCGTTCCTGCCGCCATCCCTGCCGCCACCGTGGCCACCCTGGTACAGGACCTGTTTATGGCCCACCTACAGCGGCGGCCCGGGGGGCTAGAGGGGGTCATGCAGCGGCTGACCGCAGAGATCGATCGGATCTGTTCCCTCAGCGATCGCATTCAGTCCTCTGGCGACATTAGCCACTGGCAAACGGCCCTGGTGCGCCACCGGGTCAGCAAGTGCCTGACCTACTACGACATGGGTTCTAACCGGGGTCGGGTCGAGCTGCACAGCAGTCTCAGCGCCATTGTCTACCGCCATGTGGCTCCCCAGGGCAGCCATTTGGGGTTTCAGGGTCGTTATGCCCTGCTCGAAGACTTTATGCAGACTTTTTATATTGAGGTGCTAAACGCCTTTCGGCGGGAACACGACCTGGCGGCTACCTACACCCCCCGCACCAGGCTAGAGCTGGCGGAGTACATGGCCTTTAGCGAGCAGTACGCCAAGCGCCGCATTGCCTTGCGAGGGGGCAGCCAGCAGCTAATTGTGCTGCGGGCCCAGGCCTTTAGCCGCCGCCAGCCCGCCGAGACATCGGTGGATATGGCCCTGGTTAGCGAGGGAGCTAAAACCGAGGCCGCCGAATCCCACGCCCGCAGCTCGGTGGTGCAGCAGGTGCGCGAAAAAATGATGGCCGAGGCCGACGACCCCGGTGATGGGGTAATGCGCGATCGCGTCATCAACGCCCTGGTGCAGTACCTCAAGGCCCAAAAGCAGCCCGACTGCGTCGACTACCTGGTGCTCAAGCTCAAAGACTGCTCCGCCGCCGAAATTGACGAGATTTTGGGCCTCTCGGCCCGGGAGCGCGACTACCTGCAGCAGCGCTTTAAGTACCACGTGGAAAAATTCTCCCAGCAGCACGAGTGGCAGCTGGTGCACCAGTGGCTAGGGGCTAATCTGGAGGCGCGCCTGGGTATGACCCCCACCGAATGGGCCGACTTTTTGGCCACCCTACCCGCCGACTACCGCCGGTTTCTGGCCCTTAAGCAGCGGCAGAGCAACGAGGAGGCCCTGACCGACGAGGCGATCGCCCAAACTCTGGGCTGGACACCAAAAAAATTGCAGCGCAACTGGACTAAGCTGCTCAAACTGGCCTGGGGCTTTCGCAACCAGGCCCGCAGCTCAGAGGCTGGGTGAGGGAAATTCGAGCAGGGGTTGCTAGCCCGCGATCGCCTCTTCGCCGGTGCCCGGTGGCTCAAATTTGTAGCCCACACCCCGCACCGTTTGAATCAAGGCTGGCTGGGTGGTGTCTTTCTCAATTTTTTTGCGAATCTGGCCGACGTGGACATCGACCACCCGCTGGTCGCCCACGTAGTCGTAGTCCCAAACCTTTTGAATCAGCTCAGCCCGCCGCCACACCCGGCCCGGGTGGCTGGCTAAAAAGTGCAGCAGGTCAAACTCCAGGGCCGTCAGGGGCACCATTTCTTCGTTGAGCATTACCTCTCGCCGCACCGGGTCGATGGCCAGACTGTTGAAGGTGAGACACTGCTGCTCGGCGGCGGTAACCGGGCGCTGGCGCTTGAGAATGGCCCCCACCCGCACTTCTAGTTCGCCTAGGCTAAAGGGCTTGGTCAAATAGTCGTCGGCTCCCTCGTGGAAGCCGCGAATTTTGTCGGACTCATCGGTGCGGCTGGTGAGCATGAGCACAAACACGCCGGTGCGCGACTGCATCTCTTTGCACAGGTCGTAGCCGTTGGTGTCGGGCAGGTTTAGGTCGAGGATAACCAGGTCTGGGGTGAATTGCTCAAACACCGCCAGGGCTTTTTTGCCGTCCTCGGCCGACTCCATTTCATAGTTCTGCTTGGCCAGGAACCGATGAATCAGGTTGCGAATTGCGGGGTCGTCATCGACAACGAGGATCTTGGCTTCCGCCATAGTCGTACCTTTCTGTAAGTTGACTGGTTGGTGAGATGGTCAGGAACGCTCGGGGAGCCAAGCACGCTGCTTTAGCAGGAAGGCCCAATGCCCTTTTAGTGCTTTTCACGCACTTTGTACGGCATCAGTAATAAAAGCATAAATAATTCCATAGCTTACTCGAGAACTTTGTGAAGTTACCACCCCCAGGCGCCGTCGCCGCTGTCTAGAACGATTAAGCCTTCATCAAGCTCTCGGTAGGACTACCGCTAGCGGCGAGACGAGGGGCGCTTTGGCCCCATTAGCCCCAGCAGCGGCCCTAGGATGAGCCCAAACACAAACCCGCCCGAGTGGGCCCAGTAGGCCACCCCGCTAGAGCCCAGATTGACTTCGCTGCTGAGACTGGCCAGACTGAACAACGCCTGCTGCACAAACCAAAAGCCTAGAAAAAAAATCGCCGGAATGCGAATGGTGGTGAAAAAGATGATCAGCGGAATCAGGGTGACGATGTAGGCCCTGGGAAACCGCAGGATGTAGGCTCCCATCACTCCAGCGATCGCGCCACTGGCCCCGATGGTCGGCACCGCAGAGGAAGGGTCGAACACCCACTGGGTCAGACCCGCCAGTGCTCCGCAGCCCAGGTAGAAAATCAAAAACTTGATGTGCCCTAATCGGTCTTCAATGTTGTTGCCAAACACCCACAGGTAGAGCAGGTTGCCCCCCACGTGAAAAAAACCGCCGTGGAGAAACTGGGATGACACCAGCGTGATCCACTCAGAGGCCGGGGCCGGCAGCACCCCTTGAAAGCTCTCGGTCAGCTGGACCGGCACCAGCGCCCAGGCGTCAAAAAAGCTGTCGAGGCCCTCCCGCGACAGGGTGAGCTGAAACACAAACACGGCAATGTTTATCCCGATCAGCCCGTAGGTCACCCCAGGGGTAATGCTGATCGGGTTGTCGTCACGGAGGGGAACCACGGCTGTACCTAACAAGTGACTCTATTGTAGAGACGCTACTGTAAAGGCGCAGAGCCAAAAGGTGCAGCGCCAGCGGACAGGATTTCGAGGGTACCCGCATTGCCGTCTAGACGGGCCATAGTGCCGACGGGGAGAGCGGCGTTGTCTCCGTCGTGGCCAAAGGGTAGGTCAGCGACTACAGGAAGACCCAAATCGCCCAGGCGATCGCGCAGCACCTCGGCCACCGTAAAGCTGGGATTGCCCTGGGTTGGTTCGCAGCGGCTAAACCGCCCCAGGGCGATGCCCTTAACCCCCGCCAGCTTGCCCGCCATGCGCCAGTGGGTGAGCATGCGATCGATGCGGTAGGGAGCTTCTGTCACATCCTCAAAAGCCAGAATGGCACCGGTCAGGTCAGGCTCGTGGGGGGTGCCCAGCAGGTGGGTGGCCACCGTCAGGTTGGCGGGCCACAGCCGCCCCACCGCGTGGCCCTGGCCCCACCCTTGGCCGTGCAAAGGCGGTAGCCCCTGGCCCATTACCAGCTGTTTGAGCCGCTGCTGCGACCAGTCTGGCTCGGCGGCCAGAGTGGTCAGCAGCGGCCCGTGCACGCCAACAACGCCCTGCTTGGCCAGGCTCCACAGCAGGCTGGTAACGTCCGAAAAGCCAATTAGCCACTTGGGGGAGCGCGCGCTGGGCCACTGCCACTCCTCCAGCAGGCGGGTGCCCCCGTAGCCGCCTCGGACGCAGAGAATGCCTTTGTAGGTGGGGTCGGCTAGGGCGTGGCCGAGCTGCTGGCGGCGGTTGAGGTCTGAGCCGGCCAGGTAGCCCCACTGGTCGCCGGCACCGGGGCTAACATCAACCTCAAATCCCCAACTCCGCCAAATCTCTAGCCCCTGGTTAAAGCGTTCTAGCTCTCGCAGGGCACCGCTGGGGGCGATCGCCTGCAGGCGATCGCCCCGCCGCAGCGGCGGCGGATACCGCAGGGGCAATGGTGATTGCACGGCCGAGATATCTGCGTTCAACCCTCTAGCTCCAGAGCAAGTTCGCTATACTACTTAACAAAGCGTTACAAAGTAGACCCATGACCCATCTCTCCAATTCCCCTGAAAAAGAGTGGGGCTTTACCCCCGCCGCCGAAAGCCTCAACGGCCGGCTAGCCATGCTGGGCTTTGCCTTCGCCGTTGTCATCGAAGCCCTGAGTGGCCAGGGCGTATTGCATTTCTTGAACCTGGTCTAGGGTACATGAGTGGGGGGGTGAGGAGATGGGAAAGGTGAGGAGGAGATAGGGGATTGCGAATGCTTCCGGTCTTAGCTCCTAGGTCATCCCCATCGTCTTACCGTCATCATCCCCTCACCCACCCCTACAGTTCTCTGCCCCAGGTCTATCCAAGGACGCTCGCCAGTAGCGCCTTCTGGGCGTGCATTCGATTCTCCGCCTGATCCCACACGCGGGAGGCTGGGCCTTCAATGGCATCGTCGGTAATTTCTTCGCCCCGGTGGGCGGGCAGGCAGTGTAGCACAATGGCCTCGGCACTGGCCTGCTCCAACAGCTGATCATTCACCTGGTAGGGCTGAAACACCGGCAGGCGCTGGCCCGCCTCCGCCTCTTGACCCATGCTGGCCCACACGTCGGTATAGAGCACCTGGGCGTTTTTGACCGCAAGCTCTGGGTCGGCGGTGACCAGCACCTGCCCCTGCCCCTGCATGAGCCCCTGGGCCTGCTTCACAATGGCGGGGTCAGGGGCATAGCCCTCTGGACAGGCGATGTGGACATTCATGCCCACCATGGCGCAGCCCAGCAGTAGGGAGTGCGCCACATTGTTGCCGTCGCCTAGGTAGGTGAGGGTGAGGCCTTTGAGGGTGCCAAACTCCTCTTGAATGGTGAGCAGGTCGGCCAGGATTTGGCAGGGGTGCTCCAGATCGGTCAGGGCGTTGATGACGGGGATGGAGGCGTAGTCGGCAAATTCTTGAATTTCAGCTTGATCAAAGGTACGAATGGCTACCACGTCCAGGTAGCGATCGAGCACTCGGGCGGTGTCACTGGTGGGCTCGCCCCGGCTCACCTGGGTGACACCAGAGTGTAGGTCCAGCACCTGGCCCCCCAGCTGGTACATAGCCACCGAAAAACTGACTCGGGTGCGGGTTGAGGCCTTGCGGAACAGCAGCCCCAGCACTTTGTGGGGAAACTGGGGGTGGTGCTTGCCCGCCTTTAGCTCGGTGGCAAAGGCCAGTAGCTCGGCCAACTCATCGGCACTTAGGTCGCTCAGACTCAGCAGATCGCGTCCGCTCAGGGGTGGCATGGACATAGGCAAAGGGTTGTAAAAATAAGACATTAGCAGATTATTGGGGAAGCCTCCTGCGGGTCTGTATCGACAGGGGCAGAACCGGGGAACTATCCTCGGCTGGAGTACGGCACAGCCCACGACAATTCGCAGGGTGCCAGCCTGGAGGGATCACCAGAGGACGTGGCTTGGGGTATCGGCAAAGGGATGGATGTGCCGCCCTCTTGAGTCTGCATTATGATTGGGGCATCGCATTTGCCGTGGCGGTTTCGACCTTTGGGACGAGACCCGACTACCTCTGCTGATGCTGTTTTACCTATGCTTGCTTTCCTATGATTAGTGCGGTTGTTCCTCCCCAGC
>DASQNN010000580.1:0-2266 GCA_035644955.1 Nodosilinea sp.
TTTGGAGATTCGGCGGATGCCAGGGGAACCCCACGAAACGGTCAAAAAGCGTATTGCCGCCCTACTAGAGCTTTACCTGCTCATGGCTGGATTTGACTTTACCCCCACCGGCTCCATGACGCTCGAAAGCGAAGGCGGGGCCGTCAAGCGCGAGGCCGATGAGTCTTATAAACTTGCCCCCGGACGCGATCACCCCGATCTGGCAATTGAGGTGGTGTTCTCTACTGGGGGCATCAACAAGCTAGAGGCCTACAGGCGATTAAAGATAAAAGAAATCTGGTTCTGGGAAGACGGGGTCTTAGAGGTCTACCACCTGAGGGGCGCAAGCGATGCCCTGAGCTATGAGAAAGTTTCCACTAGCGAAGAGGTGAGCGGTATCGATCTGCCCCTGCTGCTGCGCTGCGTCAATATGGCGAATCACGTTGAGGCCGTCAAGACCTTTCAGCGATCGCTGCGGGCATAAACCTGACCCATAGGCCATCTCGCCACGATAGAAGCAGCCCCAGGGCATCGCCAAACCGAGGATGACGGTGCAATCAACCGCTGGCTATGGCAGCAGCTCAGCTAGCCCCCCTGCTGGATGTATTGCAGGATGCCGCGGGCGATCGCCTGAGCCATGGTTTCGCGCCAGGCAGGGTCGGCCAGCCGCGGGGCATCCTGAGCGCCGGTGACAAAGCCGACTTCGACCAGGGCAGAGGGCATATTGGTGGCCCGCAGCACGTGGAAGCGGGCCTGCTTGACGCCGCGATCGCGCATCCCAGTCGCCGCCAGCATACTGGCCTGGAGGGTCGCCGCTAACCGGCGCCCGCTCTCGGACGAGTAGTAGGTCTCAATGCCGTTGACATCGGGGCGGCTCATGCTGATGGCGTTGGCGTGGATGCTGACAAACACGTTGCCCTGAGAGCGGTTGGCAATATCGGCGCGGGCCTGGAGGTCAACGGCTACATCGTCGCGGCGGGTCATGACTACCACCACACCCTGGGCTTCAAGCAGCTCAGTCACCCTCAGCGAAATGGGGAAGATTACCTGCTTTTCTTGCAGACCGCCGATCCCCACGGCCCCAGGGTCGCGGCCGCCGTGGCCGGGGTCGATGACTACCACCACGCGGCCGCTGGGCACCGAAGGCAGGGCAGGCGACTCCACCGAACGGGTGGGGGGTGGCGTGGGGATAGCCGGGGCCGGAGTGGCGGGGGCCGGAGTGGCGGGGGCGGCCGGGGCCGGGGTGGGATTTGATGGAGTTTGGGCCTGGGCAGGCGGCGGGGTGC
The DNA here is from genome assembly GCA_035644955.1 of Nodosilinea sp. Classification (GTDB taxonomy): domain Bacteria; phylum Cyanobacteriota; class Cyanobacteriia; order Phormidesmidales; family Phormidesmidaceae; genus Nodosilinea. The sequence goes on from DASQNN010000580.1 coordinate 1,266, forward strand.
TGGGGGCCACCGCCCGGGAGGGTGGCTCGTCGGCCACGCTGCTGATGGGCACGCCGCTGGGGGGCAGCAAAATCACGCCGCTGTTGTTGCGCAGGGCTCGCCAGTCGGGGCTGGTGGGGGCCAGACGTAGGGTAATGCGGGTCGAGGGCGGATTGGTGGGCTGCTGGGCAACATCCCAGGTGATGATGCTGTAGCGGTAGTTGGGCAAGGCGGCAGGGCTGAGGTTGGCCGCCACGGCGGTGTTGGGCAGGTCCACGATGGCGAAACGATTGTCGGCACTGTCATTGGTGAACCGCACCGTGGGGGTAGGGGCTTCGCCACTGATGCGAATTAAAAACCCGTCGCCCGTGGTGACCACGCCGTCGAGGGTGGCCGCCGCTCCGATACCGGTGTTGCCCTGCACCTGGTTGGCGGTGGCAGTCGGGGCGGGAATGGTCCCGCTGGGGGGGGCTGTCGTCTGACTGAGGGGAGGCAGCTGCACCGCCCACTGGTTTGGGCGCAGGCCCTGCACCCGTACATCCTGGGGGTTGAGACTATAGCCCGGAGCGAGTTCGACCACTAGGCGGGCGGTTTGGCGATCAAACTGGCCCGCTCGCACCTCGCGAACGGCGCCCCCTACGGTCTGGCTGGTGCTGGTGCTGCCCAGTTGGGTATTGGGCAAGTCGACCACAATGCGGGTGGGGTTGACCAGCAGCTGCGCCCGCGGCTGCACGTCGCTATCGGTGGTAAATACCAGCTGATTGGTTTGGGCATCGAACCACCAGTACTGTAGGGTTGCGGCCCGAGCCGGGGCAGCGACAACCAGGGCTGCTATCACCCCTGAAGTGAACCCCAAGGTGAGCCATTTTGACTCCATAAGCACGACCAAAACACAACCAAGACATAAGCCACACGACAGTATAGCGGCGAGGGGCCAGGTGGCATCCGTAGGCCACGGGTTCTGGTCAAAAATTTTGAAAGAGGATGTTAGTATAGGCGTACCAAATTGACGACACCATGCT
>DASQNN010000581.1:0-3547 GCA_035644955.1 Nodosilinea sp.
ATCTCGACGTGTAAGCCGGGATCTGGCGAGATCTTGACCAGTTCCCCGTTGAATAGCTCATAGAGAAATTCTGTCCCGTCGTCGTAGGCTAGGTAGTCTTCAAAGCTCTGAAAGCGTTGCTTGAGCTGAACCATAGGTTTATAGACTGATCGGCGAGCCGTGCGGGAATGCATCTATTTTAGGTGCTGAGGCTGCGTGTTACCGATGGGCGCGAGTGGGCAAGGGCCGCTATGGGCGGGAGCTTTTAGAGGGCAGTAAAGCCTGTAGCGTTTGCCAGGGCCGGCCCCGCCTTGGCCCTACCAACACCCCATAGCGGGGGCTGAACAAAAACGAGAGGGCAAACAGCGACGACACCACCATCACGATCGCTGGCCCCGAGGGCAGGTTGACGTAGTAGCTCAGGTACATGCCGCTGACGCTGGAGACTACACCGATCGCAGCCCCCAGCAGCATGACCTGGTGCAGGCGCGGCACCAGCAGATAGGCCGTAGCCCCCGGCGCGATCAGCAGCGACAGCACCAAAATCACCCCTACCACCTTCATGCTGGCCACCACGGTGAGGGCAATCAGCACCATCAGCCCAGCATTGAGCAGGCCTGTGGGTAAGCCGCCCGCCTGGGCACCGAGGGGGTCAAAACTGTAGAACAGCAGCTCTTTGTAAAGCAGAAAAACGGCAATCAGCACCAGGGCAGCAATAATGGCCGTATCGCGCACATCCCCAGCCGTAACGCCCAAAATATTGCCAAACAGAAAGTGGTTGAGGTCGATTTTATTGTCTTTTTGAATGGTGGTAATCAGCGTAATGCCCAGGGCAAAGAAGGCCGAAAACACAATACCCATGGCGGCATCTTCTTTGATGGGCGATCGCGTGTGAATCCAGCCAATAATCACCGTGCTGATCACTCCGGCGATAAAGGCCCCTACAAAAATGTTGACCCCCAGCCAGAATGCGATCGCCAGTCCCGGCAGCACCGAGTGGCTAATGGCATCGCCCAGCAGCGCCAACCGCTGCACCATCAGGTAGCTGCCCACCACCGAGCAAATAATGCCTACCATGATCGCGACCGCCAGCGATCGCTGCATAAAGGCAAACTGTAAGGGCTCAAAGAACCAGTCAAGCACCGCTAGCTCAAGCGACATGGCCAAAGAAGCCCACGTGGCCGCCGTAGGCGCGGGTCATGTTGTCGCGGGTGAGCACCCAGTCGCGGGGGCCAGCGGCGATCAGCTCTTTGTTGAGCAAAATCAGCTGATCAAAATTAGTAATCGACTCGCCCAGGTCGTGGTTGACGACCATCACAACTTTCCCGGCCTGGGCCAGTTCGCGAAAAATATTGAACAGCACTGTCTCGGTCTTTTGGTCAACGCCCACAAAGGGCTCGTCGAAGCAAAAGATATCCGCCTCCTGAGCCAGGGCGCGGGCCAAAAACACCCGCTGCTGCTGGCCACCCGAGAGCGCACCAATGGGACGATCGCGAAAGTCGAGCATTCCCACCCGTTCTAGGGACTCTGTGGCTAACTGGCGGCTGCTGGCCGAAAAGCGGTTAAACCAGCCAGTTTTCTTCACGCGGCCCATCATCACCACATCCCACACGGTGGCGGGAAAGGTCCAGTCAATCTGCGATCGCTGGGGCACGTAGGCAACGCGATCGAGCTGGTGGGCCAGGGTGTCGTCGCCGTAGGTCACGCGCCCGGTCACCAGCGGCATTAGCCCCAGCATGGCCTTAATGAGCGTGCTCTTACCTGCCCCATTGGGGCCAAAAATGCCCACCATCTTGCCAGGCCGAATGGTCAGATTAACGTTCCGCAGAGCCTGAACGTCGCGGTAGTTGACGCTGAGATGGTCAACCGTAATTTTAGGAGAAGTCGCCATAGCAGTAGTTCCAGCGCGGTCTAAGTTTCAGGTCTCAGAACTCTCACTATCCCTGCCCTGGGAAGATGCCCCAGGTAAACAGGAATTGTAGAGTCTGGTCTTAAGCCATTCCTAACCGGTGCGGCAGGGAAGGCCAGGTTCCAAAAATGAAACGATTATGAAATGTATTGTATCGTGAAAATGAAAGGAATATGAAATGCAGCTCATGCAACGAATTACTATAGTTCCAAGGTATGCAAGCTTAGCGGCTGTGGTATTGGCCGCAGGGCTAGGATTGATAAGCTGCGACGCGACCGAAAGAAGGACATCTGCGCCCGACCGTGCAGCGGCGGCAGACGACCGCCCAGCAGTCGTTGCCACCAGCACCCTGATTGCCGACTGGGCTACCCAGGTGGGCGGCGACCAAATTGAGCTAACCGGCATTTTGCAGCCCGGTGCCGATCCCCACGTCTATGAGCCAGTGCCCGCCGACAGCATCGCCTTTGAACAGGCCGACCTCATTCTCTACAACGGCTACAACCTGGAGCCCAATCTAATTCGCTTGCTCAATGCGGCAGGGGTAAATGCTCGCCAGTTCGCCGTCGGTGAGGTGGTGCCACCTTTAGACCTGGAAACAGGCAATAGCGCCGTACCCGACCCCCATGTGTGGGGCGACGTTAGCAATGCCGCACCCATGGTCGAGGCCATTCGCGATCAGCTGATTGAGTTAGCGCCCGATCAAGAGGCTCTGTTTACCCAAAATGCTGCCGCTTATATCGACGAACTGAACCAACTCCACACCTGGATTGAAGCACAAACCGCCACCATTCCCCCCGACCAGCGGCAGCTAGTAACCACTCACGACGCCTTTCAGTACTACGCTCGCGCCTACGGCCTCACGGTGGTGGGCACACTTATTGGTCTCAGCACCGAAGAGCAGCCCAGCGCTCGCACCGTGCAGGAGCTAGTGACATCCATTCGGGGTCTGGGAGTGCCCGCCATTTTTGCCGAAACTACCATTAACCCACAGCTCATCACCACCGTGGCAAACGAAACCGGCGTCACCCTGGCTCCAGCCCAGCTGTACTCTGACTCGATTGGTGCCCCCGGCAGCGACGGCGACAGCTACCTAAGAATGATGGCCGCCAACACGCGAGCGATCGTCGAAAACCTGGGCGGCACTGTATCAGAGGCTGAATTTTAGGGTTTCAAGGCGGTGGGCGGCAGGCCTTCTAGTACCACCAGAGCCTCGGTCACTTTCTTCACCAGAGGAGCCGCCACAGTGGACCCGTAGGCATCGTCGCCCTGGGGCTCGTCGATCACAGCCAGCACCACGTAGCGGGGCTCGTCGATGGGCAAAATTCCCACAAAGCTAGTTACTCGGCCGCGGCCATAGCCGCCAGAGGCCGCTGCCTTTTGGGCGGTGCCCGTCTTCCCCCCAACGCGATAGCCTGGCAGCTTAGCGGGGCCGCCGGTGCCGGTGTCCACCACGGCTTCCATCATGGCGAGAACTTCCTGGCTAGTTTGGGGCGAGAAAACCGTCTTGGGCCGGGGCCGGTCTGGGGTCCAAACCTGATGGCCATCGCTGGCCACCATGCCGCTTACCACGTGGGGCGTCACCAGTTTGCCGCCGTTGGCCAGGGTTGCCTGCAATTGCAGCATCTTAATGGGCGATAGCGAAAAGCCCTGGCCAAAGGC
>DASQNN010000582.1:0-5353 GCA_035644955.1 Nodosilinea sp.
CACTTGCATGTCACCTTCTGAGTCGATCACCTCCCGTGCCGCTTGATTGAGCACACCCAGAAGTGGTGCTACTTCTCGGCCTGAGAGATGCACAAAAATGCGACATACGACAAAGCGGGTCTGTCCACTGAGCTGATTGAAGCGACCGCGCAAACCCATAGCAACTTAAATCAAGAGAATCGTACAGGTTCTATCGTAGAGAGCCAAGTTCACGATTGTCTTGATCTAAAGGTTGATTGATGGGGCGGTTTTTATCGTGGTTAGACAGATAACTCAGCAGAGGGTAGGGCTAGTTCGTCACCAAGCTTGATAGGATACGAGCTGCTGCAAGGTGTTACCCCAGCTTAGGTCATGACTACGGCGATCGCCCCTATCACCAATCGAGCTAAGCTGGCGACAAGCTTGAACACAGCCTGCACCCACAGCAGCCGATGCCCCCATTTCAGGGAGCGATCGCAAAGCTTGGGGAAACTACACAGGTCAGACAACGAGCATGGCAGGATTCGAACCTGCGACCCCTAGAACCGGAATCTAGTGCTCTATCCACTGAGCTACATGCCCTTACGGCTAAATTATTCTAGCACCTGCTAGAGGTGTTATCACGATGACCTGGTCTCAACCTACAGCCAGGTATGGCGAATACCGTAAGTCGTAAGCTAGGCAGGTGCTGGTTTAGATTATCTTGACGAACCAGCTTACCGACTTTGTCCTTTCTATTTCACAACTAACCCCTATGACCCAACCGACTGACACCCCCGAAACCCTCGACGCCGCTGCCGCTGCCCTTACCCAAGCGACCGAAGGGGCCAATCTTTCTGAAGAGCAGTACCGCCGCAAAATGCAGCGGCGGCAGGAGGTACAGCAGCAGCGCATCGCAGAACGCACCGTCGAAAAAGGGCTGGTCATTATCAACACCGGCAACGGCAAGGGTAAAACCACCGCTGCCCTGGGCATGGTGCTCAGGTCACTGGGCCATGGCTACAAAGTTGCCATTGTGCAATTTATTAAAGGGGCGTGGGAGCCAGCGGAAAAAGCCGTGCTAGAACGGTTTGGTGACCAGCTCACCTTTCACGCCATGGGCGAAGGCTTTACCTGGGATACCCAGGATCGCGATCGCGACACCCAAACCGCCCAGACCGCCTGGGAAACGGCCCTGGGCTACATCCACAATCCTGAGTACAAAACCATTTTGTTGGATGAAGTGAATATTGCCCTCAAGCACGGCTTTTTGTCGGTAGACCAGGTGCTGGCGGGGCTGGCTGAAAAGCCGGAGATGACCCACGTGATTTTAACCGGGCGGGGCGCACCCCAGGCCCTGATTGACCAGGCCGACTTAGTGACCGAAATGACGCTGGTCAAACACCCCTTCCGCGAGCAGGGCGTGAAGGCGCAGCCCGGCATCGAGTTTTAGGTGAAGCGCTACTTCTAGGGGTTTTGCCCTATCATGGGAGGCCACAACCCCCAGATGTAGATTAAGTGGCGGTAGACCCATGGCGTCAGACTATCAGCCCTCGTTGCTCTCTGAGGCCGACCTGCGGGCGGCAGATCTGTCGTGGGCCTACAACCGCCCCACCGGGTCGGGAATGCCAGCGGAGGAACTTCAGGGGTGGAAACAGCGGGTGGCCCAGTACCAGGCCACGGTAAAGGCTGGCCCTGCGATCGCCCAGGGAACGCTGTTTGACCTGGCAGCCAACTCCCCAGCCGATACCCTTGATCCCTTCGGGCTGCCGCCGCGCAATGCCGAGTTCTGGCGGGGGCAGTTTCAAGAATCGGGCGTACCGGCCCTGTACTTTGTCGTCGATCACGAGGCGGCGGTGCTGCTCTACGTGGGCGAAACCGTGAAGTCGAACCAGCGGTGGAAGGGGGTGCACGACTGCAAGCGCTACATTCTCAGCTACGTGGAAGCCCACCGCAGCCACGAGTTGCCCGTGGCGGTAAATATCGGCTTTTGGCCCCATGCCGATCGCGATCGCAAGGCCCGTCAATCCCTAGAGCTAGAGCTAATTCAGCGCTGGCGATCGCCCTTTAACAAAGAAAACTGGGCAATTTGGAGCACCCCCTTCGTCGGCAGCAAGCTAGAGGCGTAGTTGATTAATACCAAATCCGAATCACATAACCCCAATTCCCAAAAGGCCAAACCGTAGGGGCGTAGGTGTAGCCGAGCCAGAGGCTCTATGGCATTCGCCCTGCCGAATCGGGGGTAACTAAGAAGAATTTGGTATAAGACCCATGCCAAATCCAAACTCAAGCCCCCTCATCCATTGCTAGAAGAGGGGGGGTAAGTCAAGTCCATCTCCCAGGGAGCCAGCTTAACCCACGGTGGCGAAGCGGATCTTTAAATAGTCGTCTTCCATCTTTGCGCCCGAGGGCTGAAGCGCCGCCAGCGCCTGGGGCAGCACCAGGTTGCGGCGGTGGTTGCCAATGCGCACATTTAGCTCATCGGCCGACTTGCTCAGCTCAATCTGGTCTTTGGGAATGCCGGGCAGGTAAAGCTCTAGGCTGTAGCTGCCCTCTTCCTGCACCACGCGCAGAGTGGTTTCTTTGTAGTAAACCTGGCTGGGGTCTTCGTCGGCGTAGAGGGTTTCTTTGAGGCGCTGAAGCGATTCTAGACCGCAGAGTTCTTCGGCAAACAGGGGCACCTCTTTCACCGGCAGCGGGTGAAAGTTCTCGTGGATTTCGTGCCTGTACTGCTGCTGCTTCTCCTTCATGCGCTGAAAGAAGGGATCCTGCACCTCTTCAGGGATGATGCGGTTGGCGATTACCAGGTCGGTGCCGACATTGTAAAGGCTGAGGTAGGCGTGGGCGCGGAGCGATTCTTTGATCACCATTTTTTCGGGGTTGGTAACCAGACGCACCGAGGTAGTGCCCGCATCAGTGAGCACTTTTTCTAGCTCAATCAGCTGCTCGTAAAATTCGTAGGGGGCATCCATCACCTCTTTGGTGGGCAGGTTAAAGCCCGCCACCGGCCGAAAGAAGGGCTGCACCAAGGGCCGCAGCGCCTCAGACACCGCCTGGAAGGGTCTGTAGAGTTTGCGCATATACCAGCCTGCCACCTCGGGCAGGCTCAGCAGGCGCAGGGCGGTGCCGGTGGGGGCCGAGTCGATGATCAGCACGTCGTACTCGCCTTCGTCGTAGTGGCGCTTCATGCGCACCAGGCTAAAAATTTCATCCATGCCGGGCAGAATGGCCAACTCTTCGGCCTCAATGCCTTCAAGTCCGCGAGCCTGGAGCACGTCGGTGATGTAGCGCTTCACCGCACCCCAGTTGCCTTCGAGTTCCATCAGGGCGTCAAGCTCAGCGCCCCACAGGTTGGGCTGCACCAGGCGAGGGTCGTGGCCCAGTTCCATATCAAAGCTGTCGGCCAGGGAGTGGGCGGGGTCAGTGCTAAGCACCAGGGTTTTGTGGCCCAGTTCTGCACAGCGCAGGCCCGTGGCTGCTGCGACGGAGGTTTTGCCTACGCCGCCTTTGCCGGTCATTAACAATACCCGCATGTGGGTGTCCTCGCTTTTCCTTATGGTTCCCTATTTCTCTAATCTATAGGTTTTTTAAGGTTTCCGCAGGGTGCGGCGGGGATCAAGTTGGATAGAGCGAACCGCAGACGGCATTTTCCAGTTTGTTACTCTAAAGCCAAAACGATGAATGATACCGCTATACCCCTTTATAGCCGAGTCTCGCTCAATCGAGACTTTCCTGACTACAACCTAAAGCAGGGCGATATCGCCACCTTTATTGATACCGTCCCCGACCCAGAGGGTATCGAAGAGGGTTACATTCTTGAGGTTTTCAACGCCCTAGGCGAATCCATTGATGTTGTCACTGTGCCCAGGTCTACTGTATCGCCACTGCGCTCAGATGAAATTCTTTCGGTGCGCTCGTTGGTTCCTGCCCTGTAGCCTTGCAGGATGGGCAATGCCCACACCATTTATCCCGCTCTCCTAGGCCGCGATCGCATCCATCAGTTCTTCCGCCATGTCGAAGTTGGCGGTGACCGACTGCACATCGTCGAGGTCTTCGAGGGCGTCCATCAGTTTGACCAACAGGCGGGCCTGGTCGGGGTCATCGACGACCAGGGTGTTGCTGGGCAGCCAGCGTAGCTCCGCCTGGTGGACGGTTAGCCCCTGAGCCTTGAGATTGGTGTCGAGGGTTTCCAGATCGGCGGGGGCGCAGAATAGCTCGGCGGCGGGAAGTTCTTCGTCGCGGCGACCTAACACCGTGGTGAGTTCGTAGGTTTCGGCCCCGGCCTCCATCGCCGCTTCAAGCAGGGTTTCTTCATCGCCAGGGTGGGCGATGGTGACGACGCCTTTTTGCTCAAACATCCAGCCGACGCAGCCGGTTTCGCCCAGGTTGCCGTTGCTCTTGCTAAAGGCGGCGCGCAGGTCGGCGGCGGTGCGGTTGCGGTTGTCGGTCAGCGCTTCAATTAAGATGGCGATGCCGCCAGGGCCGTAGCCCTCGTAGCGGATGGCTTCGAAGCTGTTGTCGGCACTGAGGTTGCCGGAGCCTTTAGCGATCGCCCGGTCAATATTGTCATTCGGCACCCCGGCGGCCTTGGCCTTATCGATCGCCGTCCGCAGCTGAAAGTTGCCCGCCGGGTCACCCCCCTGGCGGGCTGATACGATGATTTCCCGCGACATTTTGGCGAAGACTTTGCCTTTAACGGCATCGACCCGCGCCTTTTGGCGCTTGATGTTGGCCCACTTGCTATGACCTGCCATACCTCAACAACGGGTGCACTGCATGCTCGATTTTATCGCCCCAGGGACAACCTTAGGGATCGACTAAAGGGGCAGCGGCGCGCAGGGCAGCTCCAATGAGGCCCACCTGGGGGTTGAGCACAATGTGAACCGGTACTCGATCGAGCAGGGGGCTGACGCGGCCCTTGTGGGTAAAGGCATCGAGGAAAGCCCCGGCGGTCATGGCGTCGAGGTTTTTGGCGGCAATACCCCCAGCGACATACAGCCCGCCGTAGGGCAGTAGCTTGAGGGCCAGGTTGCCCGCCTCGGCTCCGTAGGCAGAGACGAAAATCTCCATGGCTTTGTGGGAGAGGCGATCGCGGCAGTCTACGGCCGCCTGGGCAATCACCGCAGCGGGGTCAATAGTTTTGGTAGAGAGGCCGGTCTGGCGCTCCCAGGTGGTAATGGCTTCGGCGACATCGGGGGTTTCGTGGGCAAACTCGCGATCGCGCAAAAACTGGTAGATCGCCACAATGCCCTGTCCCGACACCACCCGCTCCACCGACACCCGCGAGATCTGGTGCTTGTCGATCAGGTAGCGCATTAGCTGAAACTCCAGCTCTGAGCGCGGGGCAAAGTCGGCATGGCCCCCCTCAGACGGAAACACCAGGGGCCGTCCGCTG
>DASQNN010000583.1:0-9724 GCA_035644955.1 Nodosilinea sp.
GTAGGCGATCAGACCTGATACCAAATCCTGCTTGGCTACCCCCGATTTAACCGGGCGAATGCCATTCGCCTCTACGGTTTGACCTTTTGGGAATCGGGGTTATGTGATTCGGATTTGGTATGAGACCAGATTGACGAGGAAGTTGAACGGACTGCGGTGACGCAAATGTTTGCCTTTGGCACGCTTCGCGAACGATTTGGCAAAGGTGTTTGAGCTGATTATTAACCGCTAATTGATCCACAAAACCTTCGAAATGTCTACTATTGCGTAGGTTGGGTGGCGCGATCGCAGAACCTAACAAAACTAGCTCTAGCGTTGGGTTCCACTGCGCTTCACCCAACCTACCGCTAAAGTGGACACTGAACTATGGCCTAGACCGCGCGGGAGTTCACTCCCGCGCGCATAGCAGACGTCTGTTAAAGCAGACTGAGGTAGAAGGCTAGACAATCCTCTTCAGAGGATTTCTACTCTGAGCCTTGGACGTCTAGTCCTTGGCTCAGCGGCCCATGGAGCAACAACCCAGACTCTCACTACCCAAGATAAATGCTGCACCGGGCCAAAAATTCGCTACCCTAAACAGTCGTGTAGCGTGGGCAGCAATAAGGATGGCAGCGATGGGGACTGTGGGCAAAATTGCGGTGGGTTTAGCCCTCGGGGCGGCCTTGGTGGGTGGCGGGATGGGGCCTGCTCTGGCGAAGGGGCCAATATCGTCTGCGGCAGAAGCGGCGCTGGATAGTCGGTTAAAACAGACGCGCCAACAAGTGCGCCAACAGACCTACCGAAACTCAATGCTGGCAGGCTACTCCGCCGCCGAGCGCAAAGACTACCACACCGCGCTAATCAACTTTCGCCGCGCCCTGGCCGCTCGACCGGGCGATCGCTACGCCACCGCCGGCATTCGCAATATGGAAACCTACATTGCCCAGCAGCGAGCCGAAGCTGCCAAGCAGGCCGAAATTCTCCAGCGCCAAGCAACTCTGGCCGCCGCCGTGCAAGCTAGCGACTGGGCCTGTGCCGCCGCTTCGGTCGATCGGCTGGTGGTGCTCATTCCGCCTGATTCCACCGATCGTGCCCGCCTAATAGCCTACCGGGGCGAACTCACCGGGTTCATCCAGTCCCGAGCAAACCTAGACCAATGGTCTACGGTGTGTCCTGGGGGCCAAGTTTAGAGTATTTCAGCTAAGGCCGTTGCTGTCAGAGAAAATCTCCTGCATCGCGAGAAATCTGTTCTCGCGATGCAGGAGATTTTAAGCAGAGATACTTAAGCACCCTCTGGAAAATAGTTTCCCCAATGGTGGGCAGTACCCACCCAGCCCTGTCAAGGGGAGGCTGATTTAGGGGATGATTCCTTAGATTGCCCGCTTAGCCTTGGACTTCTAGTCTAAAACTCAAAGCCGAAATCCTCTAAAGAGGATTGGGATCTGAGTTACCCAGTCTGCTTTAGCAGACTTTCGCCGTAAGCCAGGGAGTGAACTCCCTGGTGGTTGTGGCCGGAGTCTCTCCGATAGGCGTTTCGGGAATAGTTTAGCCATCTTGACAGGGCTGGCAGTGCCCTGTCAAGGTGGCTACAGTCGCTGGATTAAAGCTGGTATCTTCTTTCCTAGAAATCTCCTTACCTATCTCGGTTCTCAAACAACAGACGGCGATGGCGAGGCAAGTTCATCTGCTGATTCGGTACCCGCGGATTCGATGCCCCTGGCCTGGCCTGGGCAGGGGTTAAGATTGGGCCAACCAGGGCCAACACTTCCTCGCGGGTGGCAAAGCCATCAAACGCCGCATCGCTAAAGGGAATTGGCGAACCGCCACGATTTTCGTTGTAAATGACCTCATTACCGTTTCTGATCCACGGGCGCACATCGGCATTGAGCAACGTTTGGCGCAAAAAGCGAATACCGGCCGCATGGCGGGCCTCCACGGTGTGAATAGCTAAGGCTCCAGCTAGCACTGTTTTGCCCGACTCACCCGCTGCCAGCAAATTTTGCACCTGACCCTTGTAAGCTGCCACCCCTAGATCCTCAACATATTGCCCTGCCAGCAGTAGGTCAGTGGCATTGGCAAAGGGGTCACGCCCTAAAATGGCACCGTAGTTCGGGTTAGCTGGAATGGTAATTGCGCTTGGCCTACCGCCGAGGCTAGTGAGCACCGCTGACAGGTCAATAACATGCTGGGCTTCATCTTGACCATAGGCCACCAAGGCGGCTTTTGCCACAGCAGGCACCCCAGCCAGAGGTCCGCTCTGGGTGGCCGCAACGGCGCGGCGATAGAAATCAGCCTCTAGCTTTTCTAGGGTCAGCGCGTACTCCACCACCTGGCGGGGGGTCAGGGTTGCACCTTGAGCATAGGCGGGCGCAGCCGGGGTAAAGACTAGGGCAAACAGGCACAGAGGCAGCACTAAGACGGCCCATTTAGCCCCAGCCAAGAGGCTAGACAAGGGTTGATTCAAACGATTGAGCAGCTGTTTGGGAGAGTGGAGAGCAAGCAAGGTTGTTATGCCTTTGGGTGGAATGGTCGATTTAAGGAAGAGTTTCATAATTTTTCAAGATCTACTGGGGGGGTTACGCAACTAACGAACCGTTAATTGGGTTGTTCAAAATGTTGAGGGAGCCAGCTGCGGCAACGACCTGCCTCGGTGTGTACAGTTCGTCGTAGGCTTGCCCCTTAAATGGGTTTGTGCTGGCCTGTAGGTCAGCATTTTGCACGAGTCGTTCGGAGTCAGGTTCAGTAACCGATCGCCCTAGCAGCGCTCTAACACCCGCCGCATGACGCCCCTCGACCGAAACAATAGAGCCCGCCGCGAGCAAATAGGTGGGGTTGGTCAAACTTGGCCCTGCTCCGTTGTAGGCATGAACGCCCAAGTCTTCTAAGGTGACCGCTGTATTTAGGATTTTAGTGCGATCGGTGAGTAGCGCATTTAGACCCTGTGAGTTGAAGCTCAAATCGCTGGTTTCAAACACCACGTTACTGCCCAAAACACTGCGTAAGAATTCGACGTGAGTGGCCTCATGAGCGCCCAAAGCTCTCATGTAGTCGAGTTCTTTGGCGTCGGTAATTTTGTTGCTGCTCACTACGGCGGCGTAAAATGCAGCCTCTAGTTCCTCTAACAGCAGAGCAAAGTTGAGAATGCCAACATCATTAGCATTGAAGGTCAACGCTTTCGGGCTGCCTGCGGTTTGAGCCATCAATGCCTTAGGTACTCCGGTGAGCATGGCTGCGCCTGCGCTAACCAAGCCCCACTTCATTAACGTACGGCGTGAAGCGGTACTTTTTCTGAAGATAAAGTCTGAATTTAAATTTGACATAGTCACCAATCCGAAATAAGTGTAGGTAAACGTTCAGGGAACCACGAGAAAATTAAGGGCTTTAGCTTTCAGAACAGTCTAATCGAGCCAATTTGGGCATGATCTTTGCTGATCTTTTTGCTAATTTGGGGGTCTCAAAAATACCTAAACCCTACCAACGCTTTTCCCCTAAGCCGTGAGATGGGGGTAGGGCAAATATTTTTTGTGCCAGGGGTACATTTATCTCCTTGTTGCATGTGATACGAAGAGGTAAGCCGTTTGGTTTTAAACATAGGGTTGAGGTTAAGTTTCTCGGGTACTGATTTCAGGTATTGAGTCAATGGGCGTAGCCCAAGGACCACAGCCTAAAGACCACAGCCTAAAGACCGCAGTCCAAAGACCGCAGCCCAAAGACCACGGCCCAAAGACTAATGCCAGCTGCAAGGGTTTGCTGAATGGAGTGGCGGTGTTGCAGTCCGGTAAGGCCTGTCTAGGATGGTGGATTCCCTATCTCTCGCATCGCGTCGCCGTCTAGAAGAGGGGTTGGGGATGTGGGTGCAAAGCGGCGGCTCTGGGCGGGGAGGCACAACCTTTGTCAGTTAATAGGGTTGCAAGGGTTGAAGCCCGGCCTAAAGGACGAACACCAGCAAGGCATAATATTAGTTGGGTCCATCCCCGCTCTGTTCTGCCCCATCACCCGCTGTAATGAACTACCTGGTCGCTGTTTTAGACAATCGCATCAAGGCCGAAGAAGCCTATAACGCCCTAGAAGAAGCCAGTTTACCTAGGGATGACATTGAAATCTTGGGCAAAGGCTTTAAAACCGCCGACGAGTACGGCCTGATCGACCCCGCCGATCAGGCCTGGAAGCAGATTCGCCTGATGATGCTGTGGCTAGTTCCCTTTGGCTTTATTGCCGGATTTAGCTTCAACCTGATCACCGAGCTAGATACTTTTGCCTTTGCCGGACGGTTGGGCAACCAGATCATTGGCGGGCTATTGGGGGCCATCGGTGGGGCCATGGGAGCCTACTTTATCGGTGGCGGCATGGGCATTCTTGGCAGTGGCGATGCCCTGTCGTACCGCAACCGGCTCAGCGACGGCAAATTTTTGGTGGTAGTGCGCGGCTCTGAGGCAGTCATTCGCCAGGCCACCCCCATTCTGCGCCAGTTTCGCCCCGAAAATATCCAGGGCTACTCGGGCAGCTAAGGTGACTTCTGGAAAATAGTTTCCCCAATGGTGGGCAGTGCCCACCCTACAGCGGCTATAGTCGCTGGATTAAAGCTGGTATCTTCTTGCCTAGAAATCTCCTAAAGTGGCTAGATGGCCCCAGTCAGCAAAGACATAATCGTCATCGGCAGCGGCATTGGCGGCCTCTGCTGCGGTGCGCTGCTGGCCCGCTATGGTTACAGCGTTACCCTCTGCGAAAGCCACAAGATCCCCGGTGGCGCTGCCCACGGCTTTGAGCGTGATGGGTTTATCTTCGACTCGGGGCCATCGCTCTACTCGGGCATGTCCTACCGGGGGTCTACCAATCCTCTGCGCCACGTGTTGGATGCTGTGGGCGAAGGCGATCGCATTACCTGGGCCAACTACGACACCTGGGGCGTGCGCCTTCCCGAAGGCGACTTTGACACCACCGTGGGCAACGACCAGTTTGCTGAGGTACTGCGCACCCTGCGCGGCGAAGCCGCCGTGCAAGAATGGCGTCGCCTGCAACAGGTGATGGTGCCCTTGGGCAAAGCGGCCACAGCCCTGCCCCCCGCCGCCTTGAGGTTGAACCTGGGCGCGCTGCAAACCGTTGCCCCCTACACCTGGGAACTACTGCGCAACGCCCCCGCCCTCACCCAGTCCAGCCAGCCCTTCAGCACGGTGCTCAACCGCACCATCCGCGACCCCTTCATTCGCAACTGGATGAATGTGCTGTGCTTTTTGCTGTCGGGTCTGCCCGCCGAGGGCACCAGCACCGCCGAAATGGCCTTTATGTTTGCCGAGTGGTACCGCCCCGGCGTCACCCTCGACTACCCGATTGGCGGCAGCGCGGCCATGGTCAATGCCCTGGTGCGGGGGCTGGAGAAATACGGCGGCACCCTGCGGCTGGGCGCCCACGTCAAAGAAATTTTGGTGGAAAACGGGCGCGCCACCGGAGTTGCTCTGCGCTCTGGCGAAGTTCTCAAAGCGAACACCGTTATTTCCAACGCCTCCATCTGGGACACGCTCAAGCTGGTACCCGATGGCACATTGCCCAAGGCATTTGTAGAAAAACGTGGGGCCACCCCTGAATGCCCCAGCTTTCTACATCTGCACCTGGGCATTGACGGCGCAGATCTGCCGCCCGCTCTAGCCTGCCACTACATCACCGTGGAGGACTGGGAACGGGGTGTTGACGCCCCGCAAAATCTCATCGTCATGTCAATTCCCACGGTGCTCGACCCGTCGCTGGCCCCAACCGGCAAACACACCATCCACGTCTATACCCCTGCCACCGAACCCTACGCTCTGTGGCAGGGGTTGGATCGCCGCAGCGCTGAGTATGCAGAACTGAAGAAAACGAGGACACAGCCCCTCTGGCGTGCCCTAGAGCGCATCATCCCCGACGTGCGCCAGCGGGTAGAGGTAGAACTGGTAGGCACTCCCCTCACCCACGAGCGCTTTTTGCGCTGCCACCGAGGCAGCTACGGCCCCGCGATTTCTGTCCAGGATGGCCTCTTCCCAGGGCCAAAGACTCCCCTTGAGGGACTGCTCTGCGTGGGCGGCTCCACCTTCCCCGGCATTGGCCTACCCGCCGTGGCGGCCTGTGGGCTGATCACCGCCAACACCCTGGCCTCGGTCAGCCAGCACCGCCAGATGCTGCAAGAGGTGATGAGGTAGCCGACCCATCTGCATTGGAGTATTGCTCAGGGGTATCTCCATGGGACTAGTTAAAGCTGAGTTCCTGGCAGGGAAAAAGTACTAAGGTGAAGCTTCGAGAATATAAACCAGGGTACGTAAAAGATCCTCAAGATCGGCGGGTACCCGGTAGAGATTGAGGTCTTGGGTGATGTGGCGGGCTTGGCGATCGAACTGCCCAAACTGCCAAATGTTACCCGTAGAAATGGCTCCTTGCAGAAGGGTTTGATCCGAGTCAATCCACTGGTCAAGAGCAATCAGCTCGATTGCAAGCTGCACAAAGCCCCGCTCCAAATCTTCATTTTTAGCTTCAATTACCAGAAACGTACTGTCACTTTGCAGCAGATAATCCAGCGATCCCTTGAGCTGGTTACTCACCGCCACTGGGTACTCCACATTGAGGCTGGCCTGGGTGTAGTGCAACACATCGGTCAACACCGGGGCAATTAAAAACTCCCGCCGGGCCATCTCGCTAGTGAGACTCAGCCGGGGCAGGCTTTCTTCAATGCGGGTTTTAAGATCGACTAAGCGATCGAGGGGGCCAGCATAGCGTGGCAAAGTCAACGACTGCCGCTGAAGCGTAACGCCAAAATACGCCAAAATATCCTGTGGCGCAAAGTTGAGCTTAAAGTAATCGGCAAAGGTGTAGGACTGATCGGCCTGGATAATGGCAGATCTGGGCATATCACAAACCGTTTATTGAAAGGTTTCTAGCAAGGCTTGGGCCGATTCTAACGTATCGGCTTCGGCGGCGGGCTTGTCGTTGCGCCAGCGCAAAATGCGGGGAAAACGCACCGAAATGCCCGACTTGTGGCGGTTCGATGCGGTAAGGCTGATATAGGAATATGCTTCTCTGCTTGCCCAGTGGGGTACTGGTCTGGAGGCTATGCTAGGTAATGACTCCCATCCATTGCTAACTAAGCTGATCCATGGATATCACTATCCCCGTCCCCAGTGACATTGAGCAGCGCCTGCAAGCGCACCTGGGTAGCCTATCGCAAAAAGCTTTAGAAGCCGTAGCCATTGAGGCCTACCGTTCGAAGCTCATCAGTGCAGCTGAAGTTCAACGCATGCTTCAACTGCCGTCACGGCTAACCACTGATACCTTTCTTAAAGAGCAAGGGGCCTACTTACACTACACAGAGGCTGACCTAGAGCAAGACCTGGAAGCCATCGATCGCGCGTTGGCCCAGTCTTAATGGTTGTTTGCGACACATCCCCGATCTGTTACTTAATCTTGATCGGTGAAACTGGCCTACTGCCACAGCTCTTTGGGTCAGTCACGATCCCTACTGGTGTCAAAGATGAGCTGATGGCAGAGCAGAACCATAGCCTGATCCAGGCGTGGATCGCAGCCTCACCGGACTGGGTAACTATTCAGCTGGCGCCCCAATTGATCGATAACCTGCCAACCAAGCTAGGTCGAGGTGAGCGAGAAGCCATATCCCTGGCTGTCAGCCTGCAAGCAAACCTGATAATTATGGACGATTGGGAGGCCAGGCAAGCTGCATTATCTCAGGGCTTAACAGTCACAGGTCTCTTGGGAGTCTTGTTTAGAGCCGGGACAGAAGGGTTACTGGACTTTCCTAGCGCCATTGGCCGATTACAGCAGACGTCCTTTCGGGCTTCACCCACCTTGATTCAACAATTCTTAGATCGGTATGCCCAAGTGATGGGGCAGCAACCGTAGGTACTGCATCTAGGCACAGGGCTGAGCTATTGAAAGGTCGCTAGCAACTCCTTGGCTGATTCTAGGGTATCGGCTTCGGCGGCGGGTTTGTCTGTGCGCCAGCGCAAAATGCGGGGAAAGCGCACCGAAATGCCCGACTTGTGGCGAGTCGATGCGGCGATGCCCTCAAAGCCAATCTCGAACACATGAATCGGCTCGACCGATCGCACTGGCCCAAACCGCTCCGTGGTGTGGCGACGAATCCACTTATCTAACGCGTCAATTTCGGCGTTATCTAGCCCGCTGTAGGCTTTGGCGAAGGGCACCAGGGTGTCGCCCTGCCAGAGGGCAAAAGTGTAGTCGGTAAACAGGTTGGCCCGCTTGCCGCTGCCTGCCTGGGCGTAGATCAGCACCGCATCAAGGCTCATGGGGTCAACTTTGTACTTCCACCAGTAGCCGCGCTTGCGGCCCACCAGGTAGGGGCTGTCGATCGCCTTTACCACCAGCCCTTCGGCCCCCTGCTGGCGGGAGTTTTGGCGTAGCTCAGCCAGTTCCGTAAAGGACTGGAACTCCAGGGGAATGGACTGGTGCAGGTTGGGGGCGGTGTGCACAGCCAGCAGAGTGGAGAGGGATTGGGTGCGATCGCCCCAGCGTTTCTCCCGAATATCTATACCGCCGAACTCCAGCAGGTCATAGGCAATAAAGTGTACCGGGCTTTCCTCCATCACCTTTTTGCTGACTTTTTTGCGGCCCAGGCGCTTTTGCAGGTGGTTGAACGACAGCGGCATACCGTCCTGCCAGCAGAGAATTTCGCCATCCAGCACAATGCCGTTGGGGAAGGTGGCCATGATCGCCTCTACTTCCGGGAACTGGTCCGTGACTAAGTCTTCGCCCCGCGACCAGACAAACACCTGGTCGTCTCGCTTGATCACCTGGGCGCGTATGCCGTCCCACTTCCACTCGGCCCGCCAGCGACCAAAGTCTTCGCCCTGGAATTTCTCTTCGTCCAGGGAGGTGGCCAAAAAGAACGGGTAGGGCTGGCTGGGGGCATTCTGCGTGACCTCTTCACTGGTCAGGCTGGTGTAGAACTCGACTGTGGGGCTAAAGTCGCCCATCAGGCGATGGGCCAGCACGGCTTCGGAAACGCCCGTGGCGGCCGCAAGGCCTTTAATCACCAGCTTTGCCGATGCGCCGACCCGAAAGGCCCCGGTGAGAATTTTGTTGAGTACAAAGATCTCGGTGTTATCCAGCACCGCCCACCAGGAGACGATTAAATCCCGGCGCTCTGCGTCGGTCTCCATTGCCTTGTACATGGGAATCACGTCCTCCATCCACTGGTGCAGGGGGAGGGGGGCCAAAGAGGGGTGGCTCTCAGCATGGCCTGGGGTAGGGGCGCAGCATGCTGCGCCCCTACGGACGGGCAGGTCCACATCCCGCAGCAGCAGGGCGATCACCTCTGCCGAGTCGCCCACCTGGGCGTAGCAATCTTTAAACAACCACTCGGGAATATCGGAAATTTGCAGAAACACGTCCCGCAGCACCCGTGAGGTTACCGTGCGGCGGCGGGTTTTGCCCAGCAGCAGGTAGAGTGCCCAGACCTTGTCAGCGGGGTCGGCCTCTTGCTCTTGAAAATAGGCTTGCAGCGATCGCACCTTTTCATTGGTCGAGGTGGTCGCATCTATATCTTGAAAAAGCTGGGTAAATCGCTGCATAGCTGGGCGGATGGACAGGCGTCGCTTTGCTCATCCTACTGTTCTTGCTCAATCTCTGCCCTCACGCTGGCGACGTGGACTAGGGCATCGCCCTGGTTGACCAGCGGGTTTTGGCCGTGGCCGATAACAATACCATCCATCGGGCTGCGCACCTGCACCGGCTTGTCGCCAAAGGT
>DASQNN010000584.1:0-10491 GCA_035644955.1 Nodosilinea sp.
AATTTTTTACCCATTAGTGACGGGCTGAGAGGTCAATCAATTTGGTGCTCCCGTTTGGCCCTTTGTTTAGCTGATCTACCCTAAATCTTCAGTACTCCCTCGGGATTGACGCTGAGAATCGGTCGCCGCTGCACCCCTTCGCGCTGCAAAATGACGTTGGCCGCCAGCAGCCCGCTGCTTACCGCCCGCTCCATCAGCCCACAGGGAAAGGGCATACGCACCCAGTCGCCGGCAAACAGTAAGTTGTCGACGGTGGTGGCGGTTTGGGGCCGGTTGGCAAAGCTGCCGGGGGGGAATCCGGCAAAGTTTTTTTGGTTGACCAACTGCCGGTGCAGAACCGTAGCCCCCTGAAGCTCTGGCACCACCTCGTACAGCTCAGCCTCAAAGGTGTCGAGCAGATCGGCCTGGGTGGGAAAGTCTTTTTCTTTATAACAGTAGGCATGCAGCTCGACGACGCTGCCCCCGGTGCGATCGCCCCAGGCAATGTAGTCGTCTTGAATGCGGTGGTAGAGGGTAATGCTGTCGGTGAGCTTATAGCCGGAGAGACTGGTGAACCAGCTGTGCTCCCACTCAAAATCGCGATCGAGCCAGAAGCGCGCCACGGCAAAGGGGTCGGCTACCTGAAGCTGGTCGATCTGAGAGACCAGGGCGGGGGCTACATCGCCGTCAGCGCGAGCAAACAGGGCCTTAATGCCGGGAATATCGGCGGCCATCACGTAGTAGTCGGCGGTGAGGTCGTGAGCAACGTTGGGGACGCCCTCCAGGTCGGTGGCAATCAGCTGGATGCGATCGCCCTCCCGCTGCAACACCTTAAACGTCGTCAGGTTTTCCCGCGCTGGGCCAGCCAGCACTGCGCCGTCGCTGGCGTAGGCGGCCCCGTGGCAGGGGCAGAGGTAGCCGTCGGCAGTCGTGGTCACCTGGCGCTGCACGCTACAGCCCTGGTGGGTGCAGGTCAGCGAGAGGGCAGTCTGGGCTCCAGGGGCAACGGAGTAGACGCTGTCCCCGGCGCCGAAATATTCCAGGCTGTCTGAACTCAGCAGGGGGTTGCGATCGACCCAGAAGGGCACTGGGTTGACAGCAACGCTGCCCTCTTGGTAAGTCACCCCGGCCACTTTGCCCTCAGCCCAGGTCACCTGGCTGACAGTGACGCCGGTGAGCACCTGGCCACCGTTGGCCTGAATCGCCTCAACCATGGGATCGACCAGCGATCGCCCCATGTCTTGGCAGGTGCCGTTAAAGGCCAGCCCTTCGGGGTTGCCAAAGAAATAGAAGTGGAAAAACTGCATCAGCTCCCCGGCACTGAGCAGGTCGGGGGCATTGAGGCTGGACTTGGCGAAGGGCAAAAAGTAGAGGTCGTAGAGTCCCCGCGGGAAGTCATTGCCCACCCACTCGGTTACCGACATTTGATCGAGGCGTTCGTAGGTCTGGGGATTGCGGAAGCCGGTGATTTCTCGAAACACCTGGAGATGCTTGAGGTGGGTGAGGTTAATGCCCCACTCCAGCCGGTTAGACGACGAAATCGCCAGATCGACAATATTCCACGGAAACGCCGAGTTGCTGGGGCGAAAAACCTCAGGGTCGTAGTGGTGTTTGTAGACCAGCGAATAGTAGTCGAGGGACTTAAAATTCTGCTGAATCTCCAGCTCGTCGACCAGGCTGAACAGGTTGTAGTACTGCGGAAAGAAGCCGTGAAAGCCGTGCTCCATCATGAAGGAGTCTTCGCCCACCTGAATGGGCCAGCTGGCAATCTTGCCGCCCAGCTGGGGCGATCGCTCCAGCAGCGTGACCGCCACCCCGCGTTGGCTCAGTTCGTAGGCCGCCGCCAGCCCCGCCAGCCCGCCGCCGATGATCACCGCCGTGGTGGGCCGCCCCACCTGGGCCGGCAGCTCTAGGCGATCGCGCTGAAATACTGTGGGCTGGGGCTTGCTCAGCCGCGAATAGCTCAGCAGTGCCGCAATACCTCCCATGCCAAACAGCTTGAGAACGTTGCGACGGGCCAGGGTTTGGGCAAATAGCCCCTCTAAGGATTGACTCATCTGAGGTTTTAGGCGTTGCTTAGGTCAAACTCGCCTTGGGGCTGCCCCCAAGGGTGTGTGGAGAGCGACGTGGGCATTACGGTAACACAGCTTCTTGGCCAGGGGAGGAGCATTCAGCGTCGCTGGCTAGAGGAGGGTCGATCCCGTGTGAAACCTGTCTAAGACAGTAATATTAAGTTGCCTTTACAGTCTACTCATCCCAATGAAATACGCACGAGAAACCCTGGCGGTTGCCCAGCGCATTTTAGTCGAGCTGGGGCGGCGGCGACGGAGCCTGGTTTTTTGGGCGATTTTTCCGGTTATTCTGCTGGTTCTCAACAGCCTGATTTTGCAGGAGCGGCTTCAGATTTCCCTCGCTGAGGCCTATACCCAGGCGGCCCCGTCCACCCTGGTGGGGGCGGCGCTGTTTTTTAGCGCCCTGGGGGGCAGCGTGGCCACGGTGGTCTCTGAGCGCGAGCAAAAGACGCTGAAGCGCCTATTTCTATCGCCCCTGAGCGGGGTCTCGTATTTCTTAGGCATCTGTGTGGCCTACGGGGCCATTGGGTTGGGTCAGACTGCGCTGGTCTATGCGATCGCCCTCTCCCAGGGGGCCACCCTCGACGGCAACCCCCTCACCAACCTGCTCATTGTGCTGCTCAGCATTGCCGCCTACGTGGGGGTGGGGTTTGTGCTCGGCACCCAGCTGGCCCGCCGCACCGAGGATGTCAACGCCCTGATCGCCGCCTTTGGCATTCCGCTGATGATTTTAGGCGGCACCTTCTTGCCCACGGCCTTTTTCCCCGACTCCCTCGCCCAGCTGACCCGGTTCAACCCCATCTACCACATGATCGAAGCTCTCTCGGGGGTGGTGGTGGAAGGCGACACCCTGGCGGAGGTGGGCGGCCACGTGCAGTTTTTGGCTCTTTTTGCTGTGGTTATGGTGGTGGCTGGCTGGCTCGCCTACCGGCGCATGGTGCAGGTCGAGCGCCAGCTTTAGGGGTGGCTCGGCACCGCTTCTTGGCTGAAGCGATACAGTAATACAAATGCCTTGCGGCTGCCGCTGTCTGCGCTGGTCCCGCCCCCGTTATTGATCAGGTAGTCCTGGGGACAACCCAGCCTGCTTTTTCCGCTGCCCTCGGGCAGCGTCCTAGGGGTTTTAGTCCGACTCCTGCGGGCAAGGCCCTTTACGTTTCGTTCTTTTGCCTGCGCTCTTTTGCTCTAGAGGAGAATCGCTAGATTCTGTGACTGTAAGTTTGCCCGTTTTAGTTGTAGTGCACCAGCCCACCTCCAACCCAGGCCGGGTGGGGGAAGTGCTGCAAGCTCTGGGGTTTGCCCTCGATGTGCGCTGTCCGGCGATGGGGCACGCTCTGCCCGCCACCCTG
This sequence comes from Nodosilinea sp., assembly GCA_035644955.1. GTDB lineage: Bacteria > Cyanobacteriota > Cyanobacteriia > Phormidesmidales > Phormidesmidaceae > Nodosilinea. Next base: position 3,398 of record DASQNN010000584.1, read on the forward strand.
CAAGACCACAGCGCCGCCGTGGTGTTTGGCGGCCCCATGAGCGCCAACGACGACCACCTAGACTTCATTCGTCACGAACTCGACTGGATTGCAGCGGCAGTGGCCTCGGAAAAGCCCTACCTGGGCATTTGCCTGGGGGCGCAACTGCTGGCCCGCGCCCTGGGGGCAAAGGTGGTGTCCCATCCTGCCGAGCAGCGAGAAATTGGCTACTATCCCATTTTGCCGACCCCGGCAGGCCGGGAGCTGCTGCCCGGCCCAATGCTGGTTTACCAGTGGCACCAGGAGGGCTTTACCCTACCCCAGGGCAGCCAGCTGTTGGCCACCGGTTCCACCTTTCCCCACCAGGCGTTTCGCTATGGGCCACGGGCCTACGGGCTCCAGTTTCACCCTGAGATTACCGCTGCTATGGTCAACCACTGGACCACCGAGGGGGCCGACCACCTCACCTATCCTGGTGCCCAGCCGAGGGCCTACCACCTCAGCCAGCACCGTCTCTATGGCCCAGCGGTAGAGCGCTGGCTGCATCAGTTTCTGGCCAGATGGATGGGGGCCACCACCAAAGCCGAGGCCGGGGGGGGACAGTGCCCCCCTAACACATTCCGCAGTACCCAGGGGGCCTCTGTAGATCGTTCTATGGGCCAGCCCAGGCGGATTGAGGCCGGCTAGCTCAGGCACTTACCCCGTGTTTGGTGTTAGGACATTGCTAAGGGCACGGTTTCAGGGCATTAAGACAGTTCAAGGAGGGTACAGCGGGTGAAGATTGGGGTGATTGGCACCGGGTTAATGGGGGCTCCTATGGCTCTCAGGCTGCTGTCGGCGGGGCATCGGGTGTCGGTGTACAACCGCACTCCGGCCCGGCTTAAATCTCTGGAGTTGGCCGGGGCCACCGTCTGCCCTACGCCCTTAGACCTGGCTCAAAGCGTTGAGGCCGTCGTTTTTATGGTGACCGATGGGGAGGCGGTGCGATCGCTCCTAGAGGCCATGGGTCTGGGCGTTCCCGAAGCGTCCCCTGTGGAGAATCGCCCGTCGCCCCTGGGGCAGTGCGCCATCATTCAAATGGGCACCATTGCCCCTGCCGAAAGCCAGGCCCTGGCCCAAACCGTTGCCGAAGCTGGGGGTACCTACCTAGAGGCTCCTGTGCTGGGCAGCATTCCCGAGGCCAAAAACGGCAAGCTGATCATCATGGTCGGGGCCGAAGACGAGGCTTACCAGCGCTGGCAGCCCCTGCTGACCTGCCTGGGCAGTACCCTTTACCATGTAGGACCGGTTGGTGCCGCCGCCACCCTCAAGCTGGCCATGAACCAGCTGATTGGCTCTCTCACCGCCGCCTTTGCCCAAAGCCTGGGCCTGGTGCAGGCGGCGGGTATAGATGTGAATACCTTTATGGCGGTGGTGCGCCAGAGCGCCCTCTACGCCCCCACCTTCGACAAAAAGCTGCACCGCATGCAAACCCGCCAGTTTGCCGACCCCAATTTCCCCACCAAGCACCTGCTGAAGGATATGGGTTTATTTGTGGATGCCGCTGCCGCCGCCGGACTTGCAGCCCTTCCGGCCGAGAGCGTACGGCAGCTGGTGGAGCAGGCCGTGGAGGCCGGCTTTGCCGACGACGACTATGCGGCTCTCTTTAATATTGTCAGCCCTCTACCCCAGGGCGACTAGGCCGCTAGCCCCCAGCAGACCAATCGAGCCGCCTGTTCGCCCTGCTCGGCGTCCAGGTTTCAAATGTTTGAACGCTGCCCTAAAAAATGTCTCAATCAAACTGGCTACAGCTATAACCCCAAAAAATTCATCAAAGTGATCAAACGTTAAGGGTTCCAACGTTCTGTGAAGCGGTGTCCGAAATTTTAGGCCGTAGTTGGGTATCTTTTATAGCAATAAAGGATGCTGACTACTGAATTGGTCGCCGCTGGTGTCACCCGCTTTGGGTCGGAACAGCGGGGGCGAGGTCAGCCCATCGGCGCATCAATCTCGCTAGGGGGTGACACCGGCTGTGACAAAAGTTCGGTTAATCCTACGCGAAATTAATGTTGCCACCGAGGCATCCTTGTGTAAAATCGTGGGCAATATCTGCGTGCCTTTAGCGTCCCCCAAGGAGGTGAGACTTAATGACGGTCAGCGTACAACCCAATTTGATTCGATTTCTCCAGGATGATTTGGCTATTTCGGCGGCCTCTATTCAGGTTGCCCTGAAGCACAGCGAGCAAGACCCTGGGCCATTGCCTATGATTCTTTGGCAGTACGGTTTAGTTAGCCTGGAGCAACTAGAGCAAATCTATGACTGGATGGAAGCAGCTTAGACCTACGGCACCCTGCCCAAACCTGCCCAAATCATAAGAGGCGTAGCACCCAGCTGCGCCTCTTGTTTGTTTTTAGGGCTGTCGTTCTGGTGGTAAGGCGGCCCAAGACTTGGTGCTAGGGTTTGCCGCCAAAGTTTACCTCACGGTTGGTCCTGAAAGTTGCTGTGGCTGTTGGTTCAAGCTGGATTGGGTAGAGTAGAGCGATCGCAGCGGCCCTGCCCGTCCCCCCATCCCTTGAGAGCAGCGCCTAGCTGTGACCCCAGACTAGATTACCCCCTTAGAGCTAGGAATCAGGTGCGCCCGGCGGGGGTCTACCTCAGTCGCCATCCGCATGGCGCGGGCGAAAGCTTTAAAGGTGGCCTCAATAATGTGGTGCGAGTTGAGGCCGTCGAGCTGGCGAATGTGCAGGGTCATCTGGCTGTGGTTGACCACCGCCACAAAAAACTCGCGCACCAGCTGGGTGTCGTAGGTGCCCACCCGCTGGGTCGGAATGTCTAAGCCGTAGCTGAGGTGAGGCCGACCCGAAAAGTCGAGCGCCACCTGCACCAGCGATTCGTCTAGGGGGGCAACAAAGTGGCCAAAGCGGGTGATGCCCTTGCGATCGCCCAGAGCCTGATGCAGCGCCATACCCAGGGTAATGCCCACATCCTCGTTGGTGTGGTGGTCATCAATTTCAATGTCCCCTGTGGCCGTCACCTCCAGGTCGATCAACCCGTGGGAGGCAATCTGGTGCAGCATGTGGTCGAGAAAGGGAATGCCCGTCTTGGCGTTGCACTGCCCGGTGCCGTCTAAATTGAGGCTGACCTGCACATCGGTTTCGCCCGTGGTGCGGCTGACGCTGGCGCTGCGGCTGGGGTAAGTCAGACTGGAATTGGCAACCGACAGGGGGCGATCTTGGGTTTGCATGGCAGTTAAACGGGTTAAACCTCTGATCATAAACGACCTCTGAGTTTGGCAAAACCGCTAACTCCGATATCTTTAAATTGCTCAGCCCTTGGATCGGCGAGCTACCCCTAAGCGACTGGCTAATACGCAACGCACCCCTGCCTCTTTTTAAAGGGGCAGGGGTGCGTCTTTTCCGAGACGCTAACCGGTCAGGCTGGTTAACTACCGGGAAACTTTTCTAGATAGGCCTTGGCCTGTAGGTTCATGTGCCCGGCTTGAACATCAATTTGCTCAAGCTGAAGGGTCATGCCGCTGAGGGTAAACTGGCGCAGGTCTAGCAGATCGCTGGCGGCGGTCAGCAGACTGTTGGTCAGGTCTTCCGAAGTGTTTTCCGGCTCCATCTGTACCTGTTGGAGCACTACCAGATGCCCCTGGGGCCCCATTTCGGGCATCGCGTTAAAGGCCACATGCTCAGTTTCACCGCTCTCAACCAGGGTGACGGCGGCGGCGATCGCCACTCGACCTTCCCCCGGCAGAGAAAATTGGACTCGCTCCACATTCACCTGCACAGGGCCATCGTCTAGGTTGACCTTTAGATTTTGCAGTTTTTTCTGAATGTAGTCAGAGTTGCAGGCCCGCTCAATGTCGGTCTCCAGCAGCTTGACCGCAGCAGTGGCATTGGTAGGACGAGTCAACTCAATTTTGCCAAAGGCCGCTTTGAGGGGGTCAATAGCCAAGCCGTCGGTTTTCACCGACAGTTCCTCGGTACGGAGGTCGTTTTTGATCACCAATCCTTCTCCCTGAATGTCTGCCGACTCCAGTTCTCCCTGCATGAGGGCAATCGGATTGGTACGAATATCGGCCTCTAAAGTTTCTACGGCATCTAGTTGGGTAGAGAGCCCTACTTCGAATGCTTTACTGAGAGCTTGCTCTCCCAAATCTGAACTGCCTTTAGCCATAGTTAGTATCCACCTATACGCTTGAAGCAACTAGTCTAAATGGGTTTAAAATCTTTACGCTCCGTCGAGATAGGGGTTTTGAATGGGGCAGCAGGCTACTAGGGGAGGATAAGTTAATCTTTCTTAATGAGTAGCCGAAGGCGGTGGGGCCAGTTTTAGCCCTGGCAGGCCGCCAAAATAATGTCGCGGGAAATGTCGCCGGTCACAAAGGCATCCCCAATTCCCTTGGGCATGACAAAGCGCACCTGGCCGTCCTCCACTTTTTTGTCGCCCTGAAGCAGGGCCAAAATGTCGTCGGATTTTAGCTGCGCCGGAATTTGGGTGGGCAGCCCCGCTTTCTCAATCAGGGTGAGCTGGCGGTTCTCTTCATCCTGGGTCCAGTAGCCGAGGGCGGTGGCCATCTTGCCAGCCGCCACCATGCCGATCGCCACCGCCTCGCCGTGGTTGACCCCGCGGTATTGCATCAGACTTTCGATCGCGTGGCCAATGGTGTGGCCGTAGTTGAGAATGGCCCGCCGCCCCGCTTCCCGCTCATCCTGAGACACCACCTCGGCCTTGGCCCGGCAGGAGCGGGTCAGAATTGTATGCAGCAGGTCGTCACCCAGGTAGCGGTACTGGTCGAGGCGGGGGGCGGCCTCCAGGGTTTCAAACAGGGTGCGATCGCAAATTACGCCGTACTTGATCACCTCCGCCATGCCCGCCCGAAATTCTCTGGCCGGCAGGGTCTTGAGCACGAGCGGATCGATCATCACCAGGCGCGGCTGGTGGAATGCGCCAATCAGGTTTTTGCCCTGGGGATGGTTGACACCGGTTTTGCCGCCGATGGAGGCATCGACCATCGCCAGCAGCGAGGTAGGCACCTGCACCACACTCAACCCCCGCAGCCAGGTGGCCGCCGCAAAGCCGGTCATATCGCCAATTACCCCGCCCCCCAGGGCTACCATGGCCGCCTTGCGCTCCAGGTGAAAGCCCAGCGCCGCAGCGTAGATCTTTTGAATTGAGGCCAGGGTTTTGTAGCGCTCCCCAGCCGGCAGCAGACAGGTCTCAACGACATAGCCAGCCTGGGTAAGCGAGGCCAGAGCGCGATCGCCATACTGCTTAAAAATTCCTGGGTTCGACACCAGCAGCAGCTTTTGCCCCGGCTTGACCAATGCAGTCTCGCCCCCCGCCAGCCAGGTGCCCAAGTGATCGATACCCGCCGTAGCCACCACCACATCGTAGGGGTTACTCGGCAGCGGCACAGGAATGACAGATTTCATAAATATAGCCAGGGCGGTAGAGAGGAGTGCTTTAAAACTTTAGCTGGTTAAGGGAGTCAGGCGATAGGGATGATGAGGAAGGTGAGAATGATGAGAAAGGAGATAGGGATGATGAGGAAGGTGAGGATGATGAGGAAGGAAAAGACCGCCTCATCTCCCCATCCCCTCATCCCCTCATCTCCCCATCTCCCCATCTCCCCATCTCCCCATCTCCCCATCCCCTCATCCCTTCATCCCATTCACCCATCCACTCCCCCACTCCCCACTCCCCCTCATCATGGTTCAATATAAAGTCGTAACTGTTGTGGAGAGAGCGTTATGGGTGGTGTAATTGCCTACGTGGTGTTTTTGTCTGTCATGGTAGGCACGGCCCTGGGGCTGTACCTTGGCCTGCGAGCTACTAAGATGATTTAGCCTCTGCTGAGGTGACGCTTAACCCCGGTGCCAGGTAGACGACGGCCTGCAGGCTGCCCAGCAGCAGCCAGCCCAGCACGTTGATGCGGCCATCGTAAAAGGCCAGGTCAAAGATAGCGAAGGCCGCAGTGCCGCCAAAGCCAGTCAGGTAGCCGCCTAAGAGCGCCATGGCATCGGGGGGCAGGGGGGTGGCGAGCAGAACATAGGCGCTGCGCCCCACAACCCAGCCCACCAGGCCGGTAAATCCCAGGGCCACCGGCACCCCGGCTTCGGCGGCAAGCATGAGCCAGAGATTGTGGGCGTGGGGCAAAAAGTCGTTGGCCACCGGAAAATCGGCCGGGTCGTAAAGTAGCTTAAAGGTGCCCAGGCCGGTGCCAAACCAGGGGTGCTGGGGAATCATCTCGAGGGCCAGCTGCCAGACGCTAAGCCGCAGTGACGCGGTGGCAAAGGCCTCGGGCAGGCTGCGCCCGCCAATGCCCCAGAGCAGAGCGCTAGCGGTCATCAGGGCGATCGCCCCTAGTCCCGCCCAAAAAATGTAGCGGTAGGGCCGCAGCAGCCCCCCAAACAGCAGTAGCTGTAGTCCAGCAATTAAAAGCCCGTTGCGCGACCCAGAGCAAAAGATCCCTACCAAAGCCAGGGCGGTGGCCCCGCAGATCCACGGGCTTTTAGCCCTGAGGTCGGGGCGGCTGAGGTAGTAGGCGCAGAGGCCCAGCCCGAGACCGAACACAATCACCATGTAGTTGGCGAGGGCGTTGGGGTGGCCAAATACGGCGCTGGCCCGGTAGCCGTAGTCGGTTTGAAGGTACAACCACTGCAGCCAGGGATGGTTGCCCCATCGGCTTAGACTGCTCGGCGATCGCAGATAAAACTCGCCCACCGCCGCCAGGTTGATGGGTACGGTGGCCAGCAGCACCGCCACCGCCCAGTTGTGGAGGGTTTTTAAGGGACGGGCAAAGGTGGGCAGGGCGACGGCGATCGCAGCGTAAAACCCAAAAAACGGCACAAAATTTAGCACCTGCAGGGCCGACTCGCCGGGAGCCTCTGACAGCACCACCCCCAGCCCCAGCCCCAGGGTCAGCCACCCCCAGCCCTGGGCGTAGAGTAGCCGCCCCATTTGGCGGTGCCACTGGCGCAGGCTAATAGCCAAAAACCCGACCAGGGCTGCGATCGCCCCGTAGATCACGTAGGGCAGCACCACCAGACTGCCCAAAATCAATCGCTCCAGGGTTAAGCCGCTAAACCCAAATCCCTTCGACCTAGTAGGCTCCATCGCCAATTAC
>DASQNN010000585.1:0-9245 GCA_035644955.1 Nodosilinea sp.
CCAGCCACAGCGTAGGTAAGGGGGTTAGTCGTCTGCCAGGTGTAGCGCAGCAGCTCTTGCACCTCATCCATCATGGTCAGGTAGGCGGTATCGAGGTGACCGATGGGCTGCTGGTTCAGGGCAGCAATGACGCGAGGGTCAGCGTTGGAGGGGCCTGGCCCCAGCAACAGCCGCTTAGGCACCACGAGGGGATCGAGGGCAGCGGGCGGAGCTAGCCGCACAGGGATGTTAGGGGAGAGGGTGGTTGCCATGGATTACACCGAAGATGACGACGACAAAGACGTTAGCCGGAGGGGCTGGCTGGTTTCATTCTCCTATGGAAGCAGCATTCTGTAGCGTTAAGCACAGCCGGCCTCAGCGCCAGCCGGGAGATCTCTAGGGCCGACAGTCCCCAGGGCCTAACCTAGTTAGATTTAGGATTAGATTTCGTGCCGAGCGATCGCAGCGTCTCTCCGGATGAGGAGCGCAGCCATACCACAAACAACGCCCCAGGATTGGGAGGGTAATCGACGGCTTCGGGGGGCAGCCAAGGGGTGCCTTGCACCGGACTGATCAGGTCGATGTGCCCCCCCATTCCCTGGACAAGGTCTTGCACAATAGCCAAACCCAGCCCCGTGCCGGGAATAATGCCCTGGGCCTGCACACCGCGAAAGTGCCGGGTAAACAGCTGCGGCTGATCGGCGGCAGGAATGCCTGCGCCAGTATCGCCTACGGCGATACCTTGAAAAACCTGGGTATTTAGCTGCTGCACTAGCCCGGCGGTTACCCATATCAGGGAGCCGGGAGAAGCATATTTAAGCGCGTTGTCGATGAGGTTGTGCAGCACCTCGCTCAGGGCGGCGGCATCAAGCCAGACCTCGGGCAGGGGGCTTGGAATGTGGTGCACCAGGTGCAGCCCCCGCTCTTGGACTAGGGGCAGAATGGACTGCACCAGGGGAATAGCCACCGCCGCGATCGCGCCGGGTTTTACCGTTAGCGATCGCCCCAGCCCATGGCCCCGGGCAGGGGCGATCGCTAACACCCCCGTCGATCCTTCTCGATAGCTTGAGCCTGGGTGGGTCACGGCTGAGTCTGTGGTGGCAGAACCCTCTAGGGCGTCGGCAGCCGACCCGGGCAGCAACAAACCGCTTACCAAAGGATCTGTGGGCTGGGTCAGGGTTTCATCGGCGATCGCTACCGCATCGTCAAAATTTTGGGCCAGATCTTGCAGCCGTCGACTTTCGCGCACAATGCCCTCGGCAATGGGGCGGTTAGTGTCTTCGGGAGGCAGCCGCTTCACCATCAGCTTGCCAAAGGTTTGCAGCGCCGTCAGCGGATTGCGAAACTGATGCAGCAGGTTGTGGAAGGTCTCGGACTGGTCAGACTGGTTGAGCTGGCGCTGGTTGAGCTGGCGCTGGAGCCACTGATTGCGCTGATCCATGACGCAGGCGATCGCCAGGGTGCTTGCCACCTGCTCGGCCTGCTGATAGTCATCGGCACTCCAGGGTAAAGCGTCGCGGGTGCTGACCATCATGCCCAGTACAACCCCTTCATGGGCCAGGGGCAAAACCAGCGGGTAGGCCGCTGTCTCGGCCTCTAGGGCGCGGGCGGTGGCCGCAGATGGTATTCCCGCCGGTAGCGAAATGACTCTATTCTCAAGCAATCTGTCACGCTGGGAGGAGTAGGCAAACAGCTCTAACTCGGTAACTTGCGGGCCTAGGAGGTCATCTGCGGCCTGAGCAGCAACCTGAGGCGGGTTTTGCCCACTGTCCTTTACCGCATTGACCTTGACCTCGCTTTCTCCCTCCGATACCGCCGCTAGCCCATCGCGCAAACCGCTCCACAGGTCGGCGGTTTCTGGATAGGCCACCAGGGGCACCAGGGTGGGATTCATCGAGTCTGCCGTGGGTTCGGCCAGGTAGACCACCGTTGAAATCGCCCCTAAAGCCTGGGTCAGCAGGAGAACCTGAGACTGACACAGAGCCATAAATTCGGAGCTAGGGGAGCCAATCATGGCGGCGCAACATAAGAGTTTGACGGAAGAAAAATTAAAGTTTTGTCAATTTTTTTACAATTCTGTTCAGGCCCACTGCTCGCAAATAGTCTGTAACCGTTACAAGCCCTGGTTTTTGCTACCTTCGGCCCGATTTTTAAGAGAAGTTGAAATTCTTATTTTGAGACTATATACTTGGCCTGGTTAACAAATTTTGTAACCGAAACTACATCCAAATATTCACTGAGAGGGAGGTAGGCAACTTGGCAAGGAGACGCAAGCGTAAGAGTCGTCGTCGCTTAGAAGGCCGTCGCATCTTAGAGGCTGTTCCTCAGTATAGTATTGAGAGCGGCAACGAAAAACCCGTAACCGCAGCTCGGAATTTTATTCATTCCGAGGGCATTGCCCCCCCAGCCCTGCTGCTGGTTAAACGGAACGAGCATACCACCGACCGGTATTTTTGGGCCGAGAAGGGTCTGTTTGGCGCCCAGTACGTAGAGGAAAATCACTTCCTCTTCCCCAGTCTGCGGGTACTGCTAGGCGAAGACGAAGAAGACAACGCTTCAGCCCTAGAAACGCTGACTCACTAAGCTGGATAGACTGCTGGTGAGCCTTGGTTCGACCAGCGAAGTTGACGGAGTCACTGTTTCATTACTGAAAAAGCTAGCCTTTGGGCTAGCTTTTTTTTAGCTTTGATGGCCCAGATCCTGCTCTAGGGCAATCAGTTCATCGCGATGGGCCGTAACGGTAACGGTGGCGGACGGGTTGATGGAGTCTTCTAAAGATGCCTCGGGGCGCACCTGAAGGATAATTTCTTCGTCGCGGTTGGCCCCACGCCAGTAGAACCAGCCCGCCGCTGGGGCAACCCCCACCAATACCCAGAACCAACTGCCATAGGCCGGCCACAGGTTGGTCAACACCAGGGCAAAACACAGGCCGCCAATGGCAGCAAGCAGGGTTAAAAAACCGGCTAAAAAGAGACTAGGCCGCACTCGACCCCGCAGCACAACGCGCTGGGCTTCCGCTTCGGCCGCAGTTACCGCGTAGGCCCGTTCTTCAAAGTGGGTGGTCAGCGTTTGCAGCAGCGCAAGCGGCGCTACGGGGCGAGTTAAGGTTAGGGTCTCAAGGCGATCTTTAGTCGATGCCCGAATAAAAAAGACTAACCCCACCACCATCAGCAGGGTTAGAAACAGAGTTGAGTAGGTTACGGTTTCGGTCACGGGGGGGCCATCGGTGGGTACCTTTCTAGGGTACGGAATGATGGATCATTCAGGTAGGCCCAGCCGCTCGATTGCCGAGGGAAGGTTACAGGCGCGGAGACGAGTAGGCGGGACTTTGGGCACAGGCGGGCCGCACTGGGTCACCCATGTAAGTTTTCCAAAATTCGGCCAGCTCTTCGGCTTGCAGTCGCCAGTCGGGGTTGAGGCGATACATGCGGCGGGGACGGCCCCGACCTTCCACCTTTTTCCAATAGCCGTCAATGGCGTTTTCGTCTTCTAAAAACTTGAGGGCCCCATACAGAACCGTGTCAGACAGGCGGTAGTGGGGATACTGGTGAGTTAACCGCTGGATCAACTCAGTGCCATAGGAATCTTGCTGGAGCAACACCGATAACACGTAGCAAACGGCAAGCTCTTTATTGAGGTAAATTGGCGGTGGATCCTCGAAGAACTGATAGATATCTTCAAATTTCATGGGATCGCTCCAGATATATTAAAGTCTGACCGCCTGAGGCAGGCGGAGTTAAAAGGAACCTATTAGCAGCTGACAGATAGGCTAATTCTAAACACAGGTGATCCCCACAATATCGAAGTAGGGTCAGATGGTAACTATCTGCAAATTTTTTTAGACATTATTAAATATTCGCCACCAAAGATAATTAAATTGGATCCATATCGGGCTAAAGACCCTCGCCATTGCGGCGATCGCTGCTGTCGAGCCCACTGCTGGCTGTGCCAGTCTGAAACAAGATGCGCCCATCGCGCACGGCGACCAAATCTACTTGTACTGGCCCTACGGTAAAGATGTCGGTAGTCGCGATCGCTTGAAGATCGACGGCCTGCCCTGATTGCTGCACGGTCTCAAGGAAATTCAGAATGGTTTCGGGGCGGTTGTCGGCTACCTGCAGAGTGTCGCTGACCACGCCGTCCTGGCGGGCGCGAAACTGAGTGGCCGCCAGCAGCAGGTTGAGGCGCTCTACCAGATGGCGATCGCCCAAGGGCGGCGGGTCTAGGGTCACCGTTGCCAGCCGCTCGCCTTGGGCATAGATCTGCTGGTTGGGGGTAGCGTCGATAAACACCTGAATGCAGGGTTCGCCCCGCTGCAGGACACAGGGTTCGCCGGTGACGTAGTTGGCCGCCGACAGTAGCCGCACTACGTAGTCTTCACCGGCGGACAGGCGATCGATCAGGGCTTCTACCTCACGGTTGCCAATCAGCAAAATTTGTTGGTCAACCAAGGTGCCGGGAGCAAGGGCGCGCGACACCAGGCGATTGGCCTCCAGCAAAAATTCGGTTACAAATGCTTCCGCCTGGGCGCGGTCTTCGGCTCGGCCCTGGCCCACCAGGATTTCTTGGTTGCGGTTGAGGGCAATGTTGCCGCGAAACAATCCCTGGTACTGGATTTGCAGCGCTGTCACCTGCTGCTCTAAAAAGTCTTGCTCGGCCTCCAGGCTGGTTAGCAGCTGCTCACGCTGGGCAATTTCCTGATCGCGGGCGGCAATCTGCTGGTCAAGGGCGGCAATGGCGCGATCGCGATCGGCAATCTGACTACCGATGGCGGCCTGCTGCTGGAGCAGGCGATCGCGCTCAACCCGCAGGGCATCGGTTGAGCGCCGCAGGGTTTCGGCCTGCTGCGACACCGTATCGAGCTGACCGAGGGTCTGACGCAGCTGCCCCTCGGTCGCGTCCTGCTGTGCCACCGCCTGGTTGAGCGATTCGTTGACCTCTTGCAGCCGCCCCAACGCCCTCTGGCGCTCCCGGGTGGCTGATTCTAAATCTGATTCGACGTTCTCCTGGGTAGCTTGGGCCTGGGCCAGATCGGCCTCGGCACTGGCCAAATCGGCCTGAATTCGGCCCAGTTCAAAGACGCCCGTGCGCAGCTGGCTGCTGACCCCAAACAGCAGCGCCAGGGTTGAGGCCGAAATAACGCTGCCGGTGGCAATGCTGACCACCGTCGCCGTTTGGCGAGGGCGCATGTTGAACAGACTCAGGCGGGCCTTGCCCACTCGAGTACCAATGCGATCGCCCAGGGTAGCGATCACCCCCCCCAGCATTAAGACCGCCAAAATTAATACGTAACCAGAAACCATGCACCAGCCACAGGGGAGTCTGAATTTACTCTACTGCATGGGTCAGGCGCTTGTACGCCCAGGGCCAGTAGTGGTCAACCTCAGCCCCAGCCCTACCAACCCCCCGCTATAAACTCTGCCCCACCGGGGATTAAGTAAACTGCTGGCTCAGGTTGACCGGGTCGTGAACGGTAATCTTTTTCTTATAAATAGAGATCATGCCCTCCTGGCGCAGGTCGCCCAGCAGACGAGTTACGGTTACCCGGGTAGAGCCAATGGCTTCGGCGATCGCCTGGTGGGAGAGCTTTAGATCGATCGTGATGCCGTCTTGGCTGGGGACGCCAAAGTCGCGGCAGAGAATCAGCAAAAAGCTTACCAGCCGCGATCCCATATCGCGGTGGGCCAGGGTTTCAATCATCATCTCGGTCTGCAAAATGCGCGACGATAGGCCTCGCAGCATCAGCAGCGCCAGCTCGGGGTTTTCTTCTAGGGACTGCTCAACCTGTTCGATGGGCACCGAGAGCAGCTCTACCGGCGTAAACGCAACGGAGTGATAAAAGCGGTCAGAGCGGTTGCCCGTAATTAGCGATAGCACCCCAAACACGCTATTTTCGCGCAGCAGGGCCACCGTAATCTCTTCCCCGGCCTCGTAAACCCGCGACAGTTTAACCGCCCCTTTCAGCAAAAAGTAGACCCGCTCGGCGGGGTCACCAGGAAAGAAAATGGTCTTGCCGCGATCGTAGGACTCAACGACAGGTGGAAATGCGCCCCCAGACAGCTGGCGGAAAACATTGGCAAGCGGCTTATCTTGGGTCACTACCATAAACGTTTTGCTAAGAGCATCACAGAAAGCATCCGCACTGAACTGCCTACTCTATGCCGCCAAAATTATGGCTAGGCCCGCAGTACAGACCACCTTGGGCACCAAGCATAGAGTAGTTTGATCGGTCTGGCACATTGGTTAATGCAAACGTTCCATGACTTTAAATTACTTAACCTCAACTGCACGGGAGGCGTTTGTATAGCACGCTACTTTGTACCCTCTCTCCCCGGATTTTCTAGGCGGTATAGGGTGCGCAGCGCTGCCCTTACCATGACTGAGCGCAGCGCAGACAGGAGGGGCTTCAATTTATTTGGCCAATTTATTTGGCCAAATAAATTGACTAATCCCAGGCGGTTCCCTAAAGGCGATCGTCCCAAATCAGCCCAAACCCTTGCTCAATATAGGCTAAGCCATACCCGATAAAAAAAGTCGGGTATATTTGACCGGAGATTGTTTTCGGTGCTACGTTTTGATTAACTAAATCAATTGACTAAATCAATTGGCCAGCCCAGCGAACCAACCGCTTAACCCACGAGACTTCAGAGAAACGCCATGACGCAGTCCATCGAACGCTCCACCGCCACCACGCCCACCTTTTCGGCTCTGAAGTGCCGGGAGTGCGGCGAAACCTACGACTTGGGTGCCAAGCACGTATGCGAAGACGTGTGCTTTGGTCCCCTTGAGGTGGCCTACGACTACGATGCTATTCGTCAGCGGGTCAGCCGCAGCACTATTCAGGCGGGGCCGCTGTCTATCTGGCGCTACAAAGACTTTTTGCCTGTCAGCACCGATACCCCCATTGACGTGGGCACGGGCATGACACCTCTGGTGCGCTCTAAGCGTCTGGCTCGCCAGCTGGGTCTAAAAGAACTCTATATAAAGAATGACGCCGTCAACATGCCCACCCTCAGTTTCAAAGACCGGGTGGTGTCGGTGGCGCTAACCCGGGCCCAAGAGCTGGGGTTTACCACGGTCTCCTGCGCTAGCACGGGCAATCTGGCCAACTCTACGGCGGCGATCGCCGCCCACGCCGGGCTTGACTGCTGCGTCTTCATTCCCTCCGACCTAGAGGCCGGCAAGGTGCTGGGCACGTTGATCTACAACCCCACCGTGATGGCGGTACAAGGCAACTACGACCAGGTCAACCGCCTTTGTTCTGAAGTGGCCAATACCCACGGCTGGGGCTTTGTAAACATCAACCTGCGCCCCTACTACTCTGAGGGGTCTAAGACCCTGGGCTACGAAGTTGCCGAGCAGCTGGGCTGGCGCTTGCCCGACCACATTGTGGCCCCCCTGGCCTCGGGCTCCCTATTTACCAAAATTTACAAGGGCTTCCAGGAATTTGTGAAGGTGGGTCTGGTAGACGACAAGCCGGTGCGCTTCAGCGGTGCCCAGGCCGAGGGCTGCTCCCCCATTGCCCAAGCCTTTAAAGAAGGGCGCGACTTTGTCACCCCCGTGAAGCCCAACACGATCGCCAAATCTATTGCCATTGGCAACCCCGCCGACGGCATCTATGCCCTCGACATTGCCCGCAAGACCAACGGGAACATCGAATCGGTGACCGACGCCGAGGTGATCGAAGGCATGAAGCTGCTAGCCGAAACCGAAGGCATTTTCACCGAAACCGCTGGCGGCACCACCATTGCGGTGCTCAAAAAGCTCGTAGAAGCCGGTAAAATTGACCCTGAAGAGTCCACCGTGGTCTACATCACCGGCAACGGACTGAAGACCCAGGAGGCTGTGCAGGGCTACATTGGCGAACCCTTCACCATTGAGCCTAAGCTCGAAAGCTTTGAGCGTGCCCTGGATCGCGCTCGCACCCTAAACCGCCTCGAGTGGCAGCAGGTGCTGGTGTAACGGAGCCCCTGCCTAATCGGGCCGAGCTGAATCAGTTCGGCCCGGCCCGCTAGATCTCCTGGCGATCGCTGTGGGATCATTTTTTTGACTGTTAGACATTAGACGTAAACACCACAATGGCTGTAAAAGTACTCATTCCGACCCCGCTTCAGAAATTTACCAACAACCAGGCGGCCCTAGACTGTAGCGGCGGCACCATCGTAGAGCTGCTAGACGACCTAGAGAGCAACTGCCCCGGCATTAAAGCCCGCCTCTGCGACGATGCCGGCGAACTGCGCCGCTTTGTCAACTTCTACGTCAACAGCGAAGATATTCGGTTTCTCGACGGCAAAGAGACCGCCCTCAGCGACGGCGACGAAGTCAGCATCGTGCCCGCCGTCGCTGGCGGCTAGATAGCTTACTGAGGGAGGCTGGATGGGTTGCTGGGGGACGATCGCTGACGCTTTGCGCGATCGTGGGGTTCGTCCCTTGCCGTCAGTAGCACCCCATAGCACTGATGCAGTTGGTGGACCATAGGTGTGATCCTTGGGGCTAGGGACATTGCCGCAGGTCTTACCCCCAGGGTGCTCACCGGCCACAATAGAGCCACAATAGAGAAGTGGCGTTATGGGCAGCGGCCTACCCTAACTTATGGACATTGAACCTATTCTTGCCAAAGCTCTGGCCGGGGGCGACATTAGCCCCGCTGACGGAGTGGCACTGCTTCAGCAGCGTGACCCAAATGCCCTAGCGGCTATTCGCCACACCGCCGATACCCTGCGCCTGTATCAGGTGGGGGAGGCGGTAACCTACGTGGTGAACCGCAACATCAACTTCACCAACATCTGCGAACAGCACTGCAACTTCTGCGCCTTTCGCCGCGATGCCCAGGCCGAGGGGGCCTATTGGCTCGACTTTGCCCCCATGCTTGAAAAGGCCACCGAAGCCGTGGCTGTGGGCGCTACGGAAATCTGCATGCAGGGGGGGCTCAACCCCGAGGCCAAAATCAACGGTACGTCTCTGGGGTATTACCTGAAGCTAGTGGAGACCATCAAAGGCACCTACCCAACGCTTCACCTGCACGCCTTTTCGCCCCAGGAGGTAGAATTCATCGCCCGCCAGGACGGGCTGAGCTACCGCGATGTGCTGCTGGCGTTAAAGGAGGCCGGGGTCGGCTCGCTGCCAGGCACCGCGGCGGAAGTACTCGATGACAACGTGCGCCGGGTGCTGTGCCCTGAGAAAATTAACAGCGCCACCTGGCTAGAAATTATCGGGCTGGCCCACGAAATTGGCTTGCCCACCACCAGCACCCTGCTGTCGGGGCA
>DASQNN010000586.1:0-9151 GCA_035644955.1 Nodosilinea sp.
TTGGAAGTTGACTAGTTTACTCAATTATCCAATTTCTTTCCTGCTTCACTCTATTACGCAGATAGAGCAAAAAAATCTAATTCGGCGTTTAATTAAAGCTCACGGCATAAATATTGTTCATCAACCAGCTCCAGTATCACCAAAGACACCATCTTATTTCTTTGACATGGGTGTACCTGTTGTCATTGGGCCCATGAACGGCGGAATGGACTATCCTTCTGCTTTTCGAAAAATGGAAAGTCAATCAAAAACCCTAATCAAGTCCTTTGGCCGTAAGGTATCTCATTGGATCAACCTTTTAATTCCTGGAAAACGAAAAGCAGCAGTTCTCCTGGTAGCTAACACTCGCACCCGCAAAGCTCTTCCTAAGACTTGTGGAGGGGAGGTAGTTCAACTAGTCGAAAATGGCGTTGACACCTCAATATGGAATTTTTCCACCCATGATCTCGATAAAAATTGTGACTCCTTAACTCGTTACGTATTTGTTGGCAGATTGGTTAATTGGAAAGCCGTTGATCTACTATTGTTAGCCTTTAAATCAGCAGCAGAAAGAGCCCACATAAGCTTAACTATTATCGGCGATGGTAAAGAACGAGAAGCTTTAGAACAGTTGGCACAAGATTTGGGCGTGTTTGGCGATGAGGCTAACCAACCAGGAAAAGTACACTTTGCAGGATGGCTGGAGCAAGGTGAATGTGCAAAGCAGCTACAACAACACGACGCGATGATTTTACCCAGCTTACAAGAGTGTGGTGGTGCCGTAGTACTAGAGGCTATGTGCATGAGCCTTCCAGTCATTGCCACTAATTGGGGTGGGCCATCGGATTACCTAGATCCCTCATGCGGAATCTTAGTAGATCCATCATCGAGAAAGGGATTTTTGGATGGTTTAGCGGAAGCAATGATTAAGCTATCTCTGAATCCTGAGTTACGCAAGACTATGGGCAAAGCTGGGCAAGAGAAGGTTGTCCAGAAGTTCACCTGGGATGCAAAAGTAGATACTATGCTAGAAATTTATCACAAAGCAATATCTGAACATATGAAAACTAGCATTCAAGATTAGACTTTCATGCATCTGAGCAAAACTTAAAATTATTTCACCATTCCTGATTCTTTATTGATCGTAAAAACCAAGCGCAATTTGGTCTAAGAGTAGGCCTATAGGGGTTCTTGCTCGAGGGAGGATAGGTCAGTTATTCAAACCTGTTTATTTCCGTTTCCAACGAAGGATTAGGCGGTGGGGATGGGGGAGCGCTCGGTTAGCAAGGGGGGGAGGACATAGGCCGTAGCTTGTTTAATAACCTGCGATCGCAGCCCGTAGGGCACCTTGCCATTCTCAGCCATGGCGTACTGGCGACAAAACTCCACCAGGGCAGGGGCGGACTGAGACGGCGAGAGATCGTTAAAGATAAACGTGAGCTTACCGGGAGCGCTGAGGGCTGCATTGCAGGCGCGATCGCAGGCAGCCATGCAGCGCACGGGCTGAAGGGTCACCGTGCCGTCATCTAAGTGATTGGCGAGCTGGTCGATCAGGTGTTGCCCGCCCGTGGTGTCGCTTACCCCAGCTTCAGCGGCGGAAAATTTGCACAGAGCGCAGACAAATAACGTGGCTTGGGTCATTGGGTTAAACAAGAGGTGAATAGGTGGCGGCAGCCATCCTCACAGCCCGGATTGCTGCCACAGCTAGTGAAATTAAAACTTGGGTGCCGGGGTAAACTCAGCGGCGCGATCGCCCATTTGGCGAAAGCACTCCGGCGGCGGTACGGCCCACCCCCTAAGGCAGGAGAGGTAGGGAGGAGAGTCACTCAGCAGCAGCAAAATGACATCCTGGCAGGGGTCGTAGGTGGCGGTGGCCTCGTCTAACGGCGGCCAGGGGTCGGCGGGCAGGCCCGAATTGTGCCAGCAGCTCGCCAGGTTGGCCTGGGCCACAAAGCTAATGGTATGGGGCACAGCGGTACAGCTCCAGTCCACCGTCGCGGTAGCGCCGGGCACCTCACAGACCACCACACCCCGGCCCTGGCGCAAAAACCCCTGCCAGGCGGCGTGGCCAATGGGCAGCCAGTACTCACGAATAAACAGCGGCTGCCAGTCGCCGAAGCAGCCCTGCCACACACTATCTTGAATGCGCATGGTCCTACTCCACCCCAGCTGAGCAGGGCGTAGCGGCTAAAAACCATAGCCCAGGGCGAACACACCCCAGGACAGGCCAAATACTATTAGCAGTCATCTGTACCTCGCAGATGGAAAGGTCGGTGAGCATCCATCGGCGGGCATTCTGACTGGCACAGTTTTGGCAATTCAGGGTGGGATGTTGGATGCCTAACGCTCCAAACCCCATCGCCCTATCCAAAACCGGCTCACAGCTGCGGGACAGTGGCAGATTTTCACTGCGCTTTCCCCGTTTCCTTTAGCGGCTGATCCCCGCTAAAACCGATAGAGTTGCATACTAACACCTCGGCGGCAAAGCAACATACCGCCCGTCAAGCTCTGGACGGGTTGGGTTAACCTAAGGTGGCAAAGCCGGAGGCTATAAATCTAGCGACCCTGGGGAGCCTGACGGCGACGGTAGGCAGCCATGTAGACTACATTGTCGCCAGCTCGGTGGTCGCCGTGGGCGGCCAGCAGCCCGGTGGCCTTGGCCTGCTCCGCCAGGGCCGGAGGGAGGGTAGAACCTGCCTCGGGGGGAACCCAAAGCTGCTTAAAGCTGACATTAATTTCTGTGTCAGGGGCCCAATCTTGCTGGCGAATCCAGCAGCGATCGCGCTCGCATCGCACAACTACAAAATCTGGCACGTGGTCGTCTTGACCTTTCAGCCGCACCCGTGACCCTGGCCGAATTGTTAAGGAAGCCATAGCGCTGCACCTGAAGTAGGCTAGCCGTTATAGATCCAACAATAGTTCATTTGAACTGATTTTTGAACGGGAGATACATAAAAAAATAATTATTGGTTTCATTCTAGAAGATGCTGTCCAGGTTTGGGGTTGACGGGCAGCGCCAGAGCGTTAACGCTAGATTTAGAACCGCCGCTAGGAGTGTTCTCCAGGGCTGGTGCTCTATGGCAGACTAAAGAAGTCGTCGGCCTGGTTGTCTATGCCCCTTCAGACGTCCCCTTTACCGCTGGCTACGGTGCTTCAGCGGCGCCGCGATCGCCTAGCCGAGCTGTACCCAGGGCCGGTGGTGCTGTGGTCGGGGCGAGCGGTGTCGCGCAATTTTCCGGCCAATGTCTACCCCTTCCGGGCCAACAGCCACTTCTTATATTTTGCGGGTCTGCCCTTGGCCAATGCCGCTATTCACCTGGAGGGGGGGAAGCTGACCTTATTTAAAGATGACACCTCCCCCGAAGCCGCCCTGTGGCACGGGCCAACCCCCAGCCGAGACACCCTTGCCGCCGAAATTGGGGCGGTGGCGGCCTACCCCTATAAAACAGTAGAGTCTTACTTGCCTGGCGCTGCTACCCTACCGACCCAGACTGCCGCTGCGGCCGCCCCCAACCCGGCCCTGACCGCAGCCCTGGTAGCCCTGCGGCTGCACCACGACGACAATGCCCTAGCAGAAATCAAACGAGCGGCGGCGGTATCGGTGGCCGCTCACCAGGCGGGGATGGCCGCTACCTCCAGGGCCGCCACCGAAGCGGAGGTGCGGGCCGCCATGGAGCAGGTGATTATGGCCCAGGGCATGACTTGCGCCTACAACAGCATTGTTACCGTGCACGGGGAAGTGCTCCACAACGAGCAGTACCACCATGGGTTGGCCCCGGACGATCTGCTGTTGGCTGATGTTGGGGCCGAGGCCCCCAGCGGCTGGGCTTCAGATATTACCCGCACCTGGCCGGTGTCGGGCCGCTTCACCCGCGCCCAGCGAGATATTTATAATATTGTGCTGGCAGCCCACGATGCCTGTATTGCCGCCGCCCGGCCAGGAATAGAGTACCGCGACCTGCACCTACTGGCCTGCCGCACCCTGGCGGCGGGGTTAGTTGAGTTAGGTCTGCTCAGGGGCCAGCCCGATGCTTTAGTCGAGCGCGATGTGCACGCGCTGTTCTTTCCCCACGGGGTGGGCCACCTGCTCGGTCTCGACGTGCACGACATGGACGATCTGGGCGATGTAGCGGGCTATGCAACCGGGCGGGTTCGCAGCGATCGCTTTGGGCTCAAGTTTCTGCGGTTAGATCGGCCCCTAGCCGCCAATATGGTAGTCACCATCGAGCCTGGGTTTTACCAGGTGCCCGCTATTTTGGACCCAGCTCGCCAGTCGGGGCAGTACGAAGATGTTATTAACTGGGACCGCCTCAGCGCCTTTGAGGGCGTGCGCGGCATCCGCATCGAAGACGATGTGCAGATTACCGCCACGGGCTGCACGGTCTTAACCGAGGCGCTGCCCACCGAGCCCGATGCCATTGAGGCCGTGGTGGGAACAGCTTAGCAAGCTGCTCTGGCCGGGCAATCAAACTGAATTTATGTAGACTGAGTTTATAAAGTCTTAGGAATGCTAAGACTTTTCACGCCTCTAGGGGCTGATATGATTGCAGTGAGCAGTTTTTAACCATTCCTTATGGATTCTGTAGATTTCGCAGCCCAGGCTCAGCCCAGCCTACGAGTAGGTTTGGGCCGAGTGTTGATTGTCGAAGACGAAGAACTAATTCGGGAAACGGTAGCCCTGGGGTTGGCCGAGGAGGGGTTCGATATTCTGCTGGCCGAAGATGGTCTGGCTGCTTTAGATATGCTGGGAGGTACTTCGGTGTCGAGCCGCACCAACCGCCCCGAAATCAACCTGGTGGTGCTCGACCTCATGCTGCCCGGCATGAATGGGCTAGACCTGTGCCGGCTGCTGCGCCACCAGGGCATCGACGTGCCCATTTTGGTGCTCAGCGCCAAGGGCACCGAAACCGACCGGGTGGTGGGGCTTGAAATTGGTGCCGACGACTACCTCACCAAACCCTTTGGCATGCGCGAACTGGTGGCCCGCTGTCGGGCGTTGCTGCGACGACAGCGGGGCAAGGCTACCGTCGAAAAAGACAACGTGCTCACCTTTGAAGACCTGATGCTGCACCCCCAGGAGTGCCGGGTCTTTTTGCGGGGTGAAGAAATTAATCTCTCCCCCAAGGAATTTCGGATTCTAGAGATGTTTATGGGGCAGCCTCGGCGGGTCTGGTCGCGCGATCAGATTATTGACCAGGTGTGGGGCCACGACTTTATGGGCGACAACAAAACCGTCGATGTCCACATCCGCTGGATTCGGGAAAAGCTAGAGATTGATCCCAGCCATCCCCATTACCTCAAAACGGTGCGCGGGTTTGGCTATCGGCTGGGCTAGAAGTAACAATATGTTAAGCGCTTAGGAGTAATTGCTCAGCGGCTGTTTAACTTCGGCAACAAATAAACCCGCAATCTAAATTCTCGTTTAGCCTAAGAGGGCAGGGGTTACACAACCGGGCTGCGTGCCAGGGTTTAGATCGTGGCCGTTAGCTGCTAAGGGTTAACCTGCCATCGCTTTAGACCTGGTGTAACGTCATGCCGCTTACCGTTTTAATTGCGGAAGACGACGAGGGAACTCGCCTTTCGCTGTGCGACTACTTAGAGCTTGAGGGCTACTCTGTGCTGATGGCTAGCCATGGTGAAATGGCGCTAGAGCAAATGTTTAGCCACCAGCCTCAGCTTATTATTACCGACGTGGGCATGCCTGGACTGGACGGCTACACCCTGGTGCAAAAGGTACGTCAGTATCCGGCCTTTCGGCTGCTGCCGGTGATTTTTTTGACCGCCCACAACCAAACCCAAGACCGCATTAAGGGCTACCAGCTGGGCTGCGATCTGTACCTGCCCAAACCTTTTGAGCTCAAAGAGATTGGGGCGATTGTGCGCAATCTGCTAGAGCGATCGCAGCTCATGCAGTCGGCCTGGATTCAGCAGGTGGCGCTGACCACCGCCCAGCAGCGAGCCATGCAGGCGGGCGAAATGCCCACCGAGATGCCCACCGAGATCCCTGTTCCCTGGACGCCGGAGCCCCGGGACCTGATAGCCGATTTTACCGCTCGGGAGCAAGACGTCCTGGCTCTGCTGTCCGACGGGCTGTCGAATGCTCAAATCGGCGATCGCCTGTTCTTAAGCCCCCGCACCGTCGAGAAGTACGTCAGCAGTCTGCTGCGCAAAACCGAGACCAGCAACCGCTCAGAGCTGCTGCGGTTTGCCATCAGCCATCATCTGGTGCCCTAGGTCGTGCCAATCCGTAGGCTCACCAGTCTTAAGACGACTTCTGGAAAATAGTTTCCCCAAGGGTGGACAGTGCCCACCCTACAGCAGCTATATTTTGATGCTCTGCCCTAGCCCGACAGGCCGCTGCGGGAGGGGTAGCGACGCAGCAGGGCCAAGAATCCCTGCCCGTTAAAGCTGCGCGGATCCATCCGGTTGCCGGAGCGATCGACCGCCTGGTGGGTGGTAATGCGGCTGTCGGGAATCGTGGTCTGGGCCAGCAGCCAGGCTAGGGAGACGTACTGGGCCTGGGTATAGCCGCTGTGGCTGCGGCGGTTGTTGAAGCCGTCGCCTGGGGTCTCTAGGGAAATGTGGTAGGCAAAGTTGTTAACCGAGGGAGGAAACGCCGGGTTGGTGCGCACGGTTTCTGGCCCGTTGGGGCCGTTAAACACCGAGTTGCCCGCTCCAAAGGCGCGCTTTTCGGGGGGCACGATGTAGTACACCGTGCCGTCGCGGCCAATCATGGCGTGGTAGCTCACCTGGTCCTGGTCGCGGGGGTGGTGGGTGCGAAACAGGTTGAGGGCGCTCTGGGCCGAGCCTACGGTCTCGTGGAGCACGGCAATAAAGTCGTTTTGCAAAACCTGACCGTTGATGTCGGTGGCAAAGCGATCGCCGTAGTTAGAGGGGTCAGCCAGGGCAGTCACCTGGCGCGGCAGGGCGGCCTGGGCCAGCTGTAGGTCATTGGGGACGGCAAAATCGGTGGGGCCGGGGTCGAGGGCCTTTAGGGGTTGCAGGGCTGCGCCCTCGGTGGTTTGCAGCGAGGGCAGGCCGCTCACCGTCAGTCGGGGTTGCAGCGGCCCCGCCGCCCGAGCGGGGGCCAGCCCCAGGCTCAGCAGCGCTACCAGTAACCCTCCCAGGCCAATCCAAATCCAGCGACGAGCCACGGCGACTTCTCCCAGTGCAGTTTGCTAGCTTATTTTGTAGCGCGAAACGGGCTAAACGAAAGTTCACCCGGACCATCAGACCCAGGCGAGGCTCAAGAAGCCCAGCGGTCGAGGGCGCGCTTGCCGCCCCAGCGGGCCACAATTTCATCGTCGTAGCTGTCGGCAATGCGAATGACGGTGGTCACCGAGTGGTTTAACCCCCGGCGATCGCAGGTTTCGCCCACCAGGCTGTGCTCAAACACAATGTCATCTTCGGCATCATAGGCGAAGCGGCCAAAGTAAATGCCGTTGTTTTCTCGCAGCAGGTAATAGCTCAGTTCGGCCGTCAGCTGAATGTCGGTGACCACGTAGGACCGAGTGGTAATCAGGGTTTCATCCTTGTGCCAGGGCACAACGCGGGTAGAGGCCACCGCCGATCCCAGGTTGACGATGAACAGCGGCTCGTCTTCAAAAACCACCAGCGATTCGCCAAATAGCTCGTGCATCCAGGGCAAAATACGGTGGTAAACCGCCTCCTGGCCGAGGGTCTTAAACTCCATAACATTCATAGCGAGGGCGAACAGTAAAGCCTCAGCCGCAGGCCAAAGCCCTAACAGATTAGCCCTAGACCCGGCCCAAAGAAAAGCCACCTGGGTATTCTCTCATGCTTGCTTTAGACAAAAATGGGGGAGAACGGGAGAATATTGGGCCCGCCCTCAGATACCAGAACCGCTACCAGCGCAGGGTTTACGCTTACGGTAGGCTTGGGGTGGCTCTGCCGCATCGTTGGCCCGCATAATTTTTAACACTTACTCTGGTAAACCTTATCCTGTAATGCCTACCGATCCTTATCTATGGCCTGCATAGTCTTTACCGACCTCGACGGCACCCTGCTCAACGGCGAAACCTACGCCTACCAGGCGGCGCTGCCCACCCTGGCCAAGCTCACCGCCCAGGGCATTCCGGTGGTGCCGGTGACCAGTAAAACCCGCCAAGAAGTTGCCCAATTGCGCCAGGATGTGGGGCTGCGCGATCCCTTTGTGGTTGAAAACGGCAGCGCCGTCTACATTCCCCTCGACCAAAGCCGCTTTGCCCTGCCGCCGGGGGAGGATGTGGAGGGCTACCGGGTGCTGCAGCTGGGCTGCAACTACATCACTGCTCGGGCCGGGCTCAAGGCGATCGCCCAGGATCTGGGCCGTCCCCTCAAGGGCTTTGGCGACTGGAGCGTAGACCAGGTAGTGCAGCTCACCGGGCTGTCGCCGGAGGAAGCCAAGCAGGCCAAAGCCCGCGAGTTTACCGAACCCTTTATGACCCCCAAAAACGTGCCCGCCGATCAGCTGCGGGAGGCGGTCGAGGCCATGGGCTTTCGGGTGGTGATTGGCGATCGCTTTTCTCACCTGATTGGGGCCGAAGCGGGCAAAGGCAACGCCGTGCACCAGCTGGTGCAGCTCTACCGGACCAACAACCCCGAGGCCCAAACCATGACCACCATTGGCCTGGGCAACAGCCCCAACGACCTCGACATGCTCGAAAATGTTGACTACCCCATCGTGCTGCCCGGTTCCCACGGTCCCCACCCGCAGCTGGCCGATCGCGGCTGGACCATTGCCCCCGCCCCCGCCCCCGAGGGCTGGGCCCTGGCGGTAGAGACGGCTCTGGCTGCGATCGCCCCTTAGGGCCACGTCACGCTTGGAGTTGTCGGCCGCCTAAGCACAGCTACACGGTTCTTTGAAGCTCCTGTGAACCTGGTAGGTAGGTCAGGCGGCGATCCCCCCGGTTCGGTAGGGTACCTATGGACAGGCTGGGGCTTTGTGGCCGTCGAGGGCCGGACCGAGCCATTTGGGCAACCTGAAGGCAACTATTGATCGGGGAAGATGGCAGGTATGAATTTAAGTTTAAGCGGGTTACTCACGGCGACCCTGGCGGTTATGCCGCTGCTGCTGCTGCTGACCTCGGCCTTTTTGGCCCTAGAGTGTTTGTTTGCCCTGGTGGGAAGAATCACCGCTGGGGCTGCCGCTGGGGCTACCCTGCCCGCCGAT
>DASQNN010000587.1:0-15501 GCA_035644955.1 Nodosilinea sp.
CCCACCTGGGCGGTTTGGTAGGCCTGCTGGAGCTGCTGCTGCCCCTGGAGCTGCCCCCGCCAGGTTTGAATGCTGGACTGGGCTTCGCCCGAGAGGGCCCGCCCCGAGCCAATGCGCGAGGCCACCGCTACCGCCTCGGCCAGCCGCCCCTGGGCGGCGAGCTGACGGGCCTGGGCCAGGAGCGGGCCGTCTTCAGCCCGCTGCAGGTCGGCGCGCCACTGGCCCATTTGCTCCTGGGCTTCGCCCGAAAGGGCGCGGCCGGGACCAATCTGGCGGGCGGTGGCGATCGCTCCCGCCAAGTCTCCCGCCTGGGCCTGGGCCTGGGCCTGGCTGAGCAGGGGCCGGTCTTCGGCGGTTTCAACCTGCCCGCGCCAGCGGTTAATCTGGGCTTCGGCGTCCTCCCAGGCGGCGTTGGTGCGCGAAATTTTTTGGGCCTCGATAATGGCCGCCTGGAGATCGGGCACGGTGCCGGGCAGGGCCACCTGTCGCGCCCACTCTAACTGGGTGCGGCCTTCGACTTCAGCTCGCCAACGGCCCATGAGTGCCTGGGCCTTGCCGTAGAGAGGGCGATCGGCGCTGACGCTCTGCAGCCGCAGAATTGCTCCCTCCAGCCCAGCAATGCCCCCCTGCCAGGAGAGCTGGCTGGCGTCGATAAAGGTGCGCATGTCGGCAATTTGAGCCCCCATGCCCAGGGAGGCTGGAATGGCCTCTAGCATTTGGCTGGCGGCGGTGGCATCACGGCGATCGAGGGCGGCTTCGGCCATGGCCAACAGGTCGTTGCCAAACTCGCGGATCACCGCCTGGGCTTCGTTGTAAACCGGGCTTTGGCTGTCGATGCTTTGGGCGATCGCGATCGCCTCCTCCATGGCCTTGAGGGTGCGCTGGCGGGCCAGTTCTTTAGCGCGACCCAGTGTGTTGAGGTCTTCGCGGGAGGCGGTGATTTTAGCGGTCAGTTCGTCGTACTTGTCGGTTTCCCAGTAGGTATTGCCCACGTTGAGCAGCTGAAGCGCCTTGGCAAAGGCATCCTGAAACGCCAGCTCCTTGAGGTCGGCCTCGGCGGCCGCATAGATGGTTTCAGCCTCTTTCCAAATTTGGTTCCACTCCCCGACCCGCTGGTTCACCACCTGAGCCGTTGCGGTGTGGTTGGGAATGCGCCGGGCTATGGCAATGGCCTCGGCCAGATCGCCCGCTTGGAAGGTGTTTTCGGCCAGGTCAAGAATTTTCTCAGACCAAGCTTCGATGCGCAGATCGACCTCTCCCCCCAGCGGATGGTCGGCGGGCAGCGACTCCAGCAGCGCGATCGCCTCTAAATATCCCTCCACGGTGCCCTGCTCAGCATAGGCCTCGGCGCACTGTAGCCGGGTGGTCGCCGACGCCGTGGGCCAAAAAATAGCGCGACAGTTGGGTAGGTTGGGAATGCGGAACAGGCTGATGGCCGACAGTCCCCCCACCCCCATCACCGCCACCAAAATGCCCACTGACCAAATCGGCCAATGGTTGGCAAGGCGCTGCCCGATGGTCAGATGGGGAGGCTTGGGAACCCCTCGACGCGGGGGCGGAGGCGGATTGGCAGGATTGTCGCTCTGGACGCTCTGGGTGCGCTGACGCAGCTCGGCTAGGGGGTCGTAGCGGGTTGGCCCAGGGGAGGTCTGGCCTGGGCGCGGCGGTAACCGATCGGGAGACCCCGGAATGGGGGGCACTGGGGCGCGGCGAACGGGCCCGGGGTTTAGCTCCGGGGGTATTGGTCGTTCAGAGGTGTCCTGTTCCGAAGCCATGCCCGCTTCCTACAAGGTGCGCCGCATCCCTTCGCGTCGGGGGTTCATAAACCCGCTAGGCCAAGGGCACGGTGAAAGTCAGACTTAGTATAGCCAGGTCCTGGATAAACGCAATGGCCTCTGGCCGACCCAGCTCGACTAAGGCCGAAAGGCTGTCTCCAACTATGGCCCTAACCATCCACCTGCTCTTTGTATTCATCGGCGGTGAGGGCGTCGTCTAGATCTTCCAGGTCGCTGGCCTTAATTTTCACCAGCCAGCCGTCACCGTAGGGGTCATCGCCAATCTGCTCGGGCGCTTCAACTAGGATCTCGTTGCGCTCTAGCACCTCACCTGAAACCGGCGATTTGAGCTCTTCTACGGCTTTCACCGACTCCACGGTGCCAAACTTTTCGCCTTTTTCAAGGCTGTCGCCCACCTCAGGCAGTTCTAAAAAGACAATGTCGCCCAGTTGGTCAATGGCAAAGGCGGTAATGCCCACGGTGACAATGCCCTCCTCCTCATCGGTGCGGGCGTACTCGTGGCTGTCAAGATACTTCAGCGTTTCGGGATATTCAAATGCCATGGCGTAACCTCACATCGTCCCAGGAAAAGTTATTGGTCGTGCAGCTGTGGTGCAAAATTGCTGGAATCAAGTGCCAGTGTGCCATGAGTCGGCGATTTTGGCGCAGGGAAAGTGCTCCGAAGGAGGGAGGGATGAGGGCATGGGTGGATGAGGGGATAAGGAGATGAGGGGACGTAAACGCAAAGCGGCTTCCCTTAGGACAGAGATAAGAGCACGCGGGACTAGAAGCTTACCCTCCCCACCCATCCACCCGCCTACCCATCCAACCATCCACCCACTCACCCACTCACCCGCCCACTCGATAAAACGGCCGCTTCACCACCGTGGCGGCTCGGGGTTCGCCGCGCACCTCGACCGCTAGCGCCTGCCCAACCTTGGCCAGGGGGGCAGCGACGTAGGCCAGGGCAATGGGGAGATTGAGGGTGGGGGCAAGGGTGCCGCTGGTAACGATGCCCACGGTTGCGTCATTGTGCAGCACCGGGTAGCCGTGGCGGGCAATGTGGCGACCCGCCATGGTCAGCCCCACCAGACGGCGGCCGACGCCGGCGGCTTTTTGCGCCTCTAGGGACGCTCGCCCGATGAAATCGCCCTTTTCATCCAGGTGTACCAGCCAGCCCAGGCCAGCCTCCAGGGGAGTTGTGGTGTCGTCGATGTCCTGGCCGTAGAGGGCCATGGCGGCCTCCAGCCGCAGGGTGTCGCGGGCGCCCAGGCCGCAGGGGGCAACCCCGTCGGCGATTAGCATCTGCCACAGGGCCAGGGCAGTCTTGGGATCGGTCATAATCTCAAAACCGTCTTCGCCGGTATAGCCGGTGCGGGCTATCCAGGCAAACTGGCCCAGCAGCGCGGTGTCGCGGTGGGCAAAGCGACCCATCACGGTCAGGTTGTGGGGGGTGTGGGGCTGCAGCAGGGCGGCGGCGGCGGGCCCCTGGAGCGAGATCAGGGCGCGATCGCGAGATTCATCCACCAGTTCGATACCGGTGCCCGACAGGTGGTCGAGCAGCCAGGTTTTGTCTTTGGCAGTGGTGGCCGCGTTGACGATCAGCGCCACGGTTTCGGCAGCTGTTGCTGTCTCGCTGGCGCGAGGCGATTTAAGGTAGACAATCAAATCGTCAACAATGCCGCCCTGGGGGTTGAGCAGCACGGTGTACTGGGCCTGCCCCTGGGTCAGCCGCTCCAGGTTGGAGGGCACCAGCCGCTGCAGCGCCGCAATCACCCCCGGCCCCCGCAGCTCAAACTTGCCCATGTGAGAGATGTCGAACAGCCCGGCGCGATCGCGCACGGCTTGGTGCTCTTGCTTGATGCCGCCAAACTGCACGGGCATAGACCAGCCCGCAAACTCGGTCATGCGGGCCTTTTGCTCAACGCAGGCAGAAAAAAGAGGAGTTTGCAACAAAGCCATGGGTGGGAATCCTATGGATCATTCAGAGTGTACTGACAAAACCATCGCCTGTCTGGGTGTTGCGCCCCAGCTTCCCTGGCTTTTGCCACCAAGGCGCTAAGATTTTGGTTGCAGACGATGGCTAGGCTTTAGCCGTGGGCAGACAGGCCGACTGCGGGTTCGACGGCTGTGTTTCCTTTAAGTGTGCATCCCATGATTGCTCTTATGCCCCACGGCTCCTGCTTCCTGTGGGATCCGTGGCTGACCTCTCTGCACCTAGTCAGCGATCTGGCGGTACTGGTGGCCTACTTCTCAATTCCAGTACTGCTGCTGCTCTACCGGCAGCACATTGACGCCCAAATTCGCCCAGTGCTGCTGCTGTTTGCCGCCTTTATCTTTAGCTGTGGCATTGGCCACGGCCTGCGGATGTGGAATATTTGGCACGCCAACTACTGGATCGAGGGCTTTTGGACTTGCCTGACGGCGAGCATCAGCCTCTACACCGCCTGGCAGCTCAAGGCATTGATCCCCCCTCTGCTCAACACCCACAGCGACCTGGTGAAAACCCGTGAGCTGGCCAGCCAAGACCCTTTGACCGGCATTGCCAATCGCCGCGGGTTAGAAGCTGCCCTGGACAGCCTGACCTATTCCGCTGAGGCGGTAAAACACACGCTGATTTTGATTGACCTAGATGGGTTTAAAGCAATCAATGACACCTATGGCCACACCACAGGCGATCGGCTGCTCCAGACCGTGGCCCAGGTGTTGCGCGAACAGATTCGCGCCATTGACCTGGCGGCGCGTCTGGGCGGCGACGAGTTTGCTCTGCTGATGGTAGGCTGTCCACCCCAAGAGGCCTGGGATAAAGCTGAAACCCTGCGGCAGCGCATTCAGCAAATTCGGCTGCCCGAGCCACTGCCCCCCACCGCCTACCCAGTGGTGTCTGCCAGCATTGGCATGAGCGAACTAAGTGCCAACCAGGGGCTCACCGAAAGCTACCAGCAGGCCGATGCGGCCCTCTACACCGCCAAGCAAAACGGCAAAAACCAGATCGAGATGGCCGCCCTCACAACGCCCTAAGCCATGTGGTTCAATTTCTAATAAACCCGCCCAGGTCGGGCCGGTACCGGGCTACAAAGCCGCCGTGGGCGTCGTACACGGCCACCTGGCGCTCGACCTGGTGACTGGTGGTAATAATCTGCTCAATCAGTCGCTGGGCCGTGGGGTTGAGCTGGTTGGTAAAAGCAAAGGTGCCGTCGGCCGCTGGCGGGGTAATGGCCTGGCGCAAGGGCTCGGCGTACTGGCTCGAAAGAATAACCCGAATTTGACTGGGGTCTTCGCGCACAGTGCAGGGGGTGGCCGAGAATTCGCAGAGCTGGGCCAGGGTGGTGGTGAGGGTTTGCAGCGCCACGGCGGTGCGCAGACGGTTTTGGGCATTGGCCAGGGCGGGCGCGTAGGTCTCGAGCAGCACCGCGCCTTCTTCGGCCAAAATGGTATCGCGCGGAATTTGCTGGGCGCTGGCTACGGCCTGACGCCACTGGGTCGCCGCCAGGGTCCACTGCCCCTTGGCCTCGTAGGCGGCGGCAGCACGGGCGGCCTGGACAGCCTGGTGGTAGTTGTGGGCACCGGCCTCTTCGAGGGTGGCGCGGTTGGTCACCCGGTTGAGCTGCTGCTGATACTCATTGAGCTGGGCCTGGGCCTCGTCGTAGACCATGGTGCCCTGGGGAATCAGCGACAGCCCCTTGATGGCCGCCTGCCACTCTTTAGTGACCAGCTGCCAGCCTGTCAACGAGTTGGCGGTTTCCATGCGCTGGTGGGCCAGGTTTCCGGTTTGAATGGCAGTACTAAAGTTGGCCTCGGCCTCTTCTTCGGCCACAATGCGGCGGCCAATGGCGCTGTGGTTCGAGCGGTATTCGCGCAGCTTTTGCTGGCTGTAGTCGAAGGCGGGGCTGTCGGCGGAAATGCTGGCTAGCCAGTCAATGGCCTGCTGCCAGAGCATGTGCACCTTGACCCAGCGCTCGACCGGGTGGGGCGGGTTTTGGCTCAGGTTGGCGGCTTCGCTGGCGAGCGCCTGGGCCTGAAGAATGGCGTTGAGCGAGACAATGCTGCCTTGGTAGCGCTGGAGGTCGACCTGGACCGCCTCGTAGTGGGGCGACCAGGTGGGCACCGGGGCCAGCAGGTCAATGGCGGTTTGGAGGTCAGCCTGGGCGGTAGCTAGGTCGTCGCCAGTGGGTCTGCCGAGCAGGGTGGCCTGGGCCAGGTCGTGAAACTCGGCTGCCTGCTCGATGCGATCGCAGCGGCCCACCACGCAAGGCCGCGACAGCGCGTAGACAAAGGCTCCGCTGCCTACCAAAATTAGCGCCGCCAGGCCGTAGCTCCAGTAGTAACGCAGCGATCGCAGCCCCACCCCCACCCAGGTTTGGCCGCGATGGGCCCACCCCGGCCCCTCAGGGGACTGCACCGCGGCATCGGGCAGAGCCAGGGCTGCGTCGCTAAAGGCCACCCCTGAGACAACCCCAGCGGTTGCATTGGGGACCGTGGCACTGGGGACCGTGGCGTCGCTACTGCCGAGGGCCTCTGCCCCGGTTGCGGCTGAGTCAACCTCTCCAGAGAGAGCCGTTGTCGCCTCTAGGACCGCTTCTTCGTCTTGATTATCCCCGCTCTGATCGGCTAGCTCATCTTCCCCAAGCCAGTCGGCCGGCTGATCGGGGGGCTCAGCTGGAAAGACCACCCGTACGGCATCCTCGGGCTGCCACGTAAAGGTATGGATGGCGTAGGGCTGCGAAGCCGCCTTGAGCTTTAGATAAATACGTACAGAAATCTCTTTTGCGACGGCCCAGTCGGCCTCGGGTAGCCCCACCGTCGTCACCAAATCCCGAAAGGCCGCCTCTAGCTCCTTGAGCAAAGCGTTGGGCTCGCGTACCTCAGGAGCCGAGTGTTTGGCCAGCAGCAACAGTCGCCCATCCCGCTCAGAGCAGTCCAGACGGGCTAGCCCAGGGTAGAGACGGGTCTCCTTGAGATAGCGGGCAAAGGCCTGTTGGAGAGGCTCAAAGCCGGTGGTGGTAGGCGACGATAGTGAGGTCATAGGGTACCGATGGATATTGCCCCAAACTGTGATGCTCCCGACTGTGAACGGCCTGATGCGACGACCCAGGTCACGCTTTTGGCGGCCTCCAGCGAGCTGACATGGCCCAGTAGCCTTCCTGGCCCTGGCCTAGCGTTAGGGGGTACGGCTAGGGCAGAGGCTTTTTAAGAGACTTCCGGCTAAAAAAATATCCGCGTCGAGGCCCTGAACTGAATCAGGTGTGCTGGTGTAGTCCACATCCTGCCTGAAGCATTAGCTGGAACACTCTTAGTGAGTATGCTAGTGCAAGGTTGATATTCTGAGACAAGACATCTTGGGGTGATTGGGGGGTGATGAGGTCGCAGTGCTGATTCTAATTGTGGAAGACGAAGCCGAAATTGCCAGGCTCATTCGGCTCTATTTAGAAAAAGAGGGCTTTACCTGCGAAGTCTGCGAAGACGGTGAGACAGCACTGCGCTACCAGCAGACCCTCCAGCCCGACCTGATTATTCTCGACGTCATGCTGCCCAAGCTCGACGGGCTAGAAGTGTGCACCCGCATTCGCCAGGGTCCAGGGGCCAAAGACCCCTACATTCTCATGCTGACGGCGCGGGGCGAAGAGATCGATCGCATCATTGGCCTATCTACCGGGGCCGACGACTACCTGGTCAAACCCTTTAGCCCGCGCGAGCTAGTGGCTCGGGTGCGCGCCCTGCTGCGCCGCAGCCTGCGCCACAGCCAAGAAGCCCCCACCCAGACCTACCGCACCGCCCACTTTAGCCTCGACCTCGACCAGCGCACCGCCCACCGCCAGGCCGGCCCTACCGCCCTAGAACTCCTCGACTTAACCCCCCTCGAATTTGACCTACTGGCCACCTTCATGAGCTACCCGGGCCGGGTCTGGAGCCGTCAGCACCTGATCGAAAAACTCTGGGGCGAAGACTTCTTTGGCGACGAGCGCGTAGTCGATACCCACATCGCCCGCCTGCGCAAGAAGGTCGAACCCGACTCGTCCCAGCCCACCTTTGTGAAAACCGTCACCGGAGTGGGGTATCGGTTTGAGGATGAGGTGGCCTAGAACCATAGACCAGAAGAGTTGAGGTACAGGGTTTATGGTTCAAGGTGACGCCGTAAACCCTGTACCTTTTACCTTGAACCCTACTCCGCTTCCCCATGTCCCTCTGGCAGCTCGATCAAATCCGCATTGTCCTGGTCGAGCCAGCGGGGCCGCTGAACGTGGGAGCTGCGGCTCGCGTGATGAAGAATATGGGCCTGGGACATTTGGTGTTGGTCAAGCCTCAGTGCGACCCAGCGGATGAGGCGGCGCGGCGGATGGCGGTGCATGGGGCCGATGTGCTGGCGGCAGCGGCGGTTGTTGAGAGCCTGCCCGCCGCGCTGGCGGGGTGTGAGCGGGCGATCGCCACCACGGGCCGACTGCACCGCCAAGACCAGCCCCTGGAGTCGCCGGAGGCGGCGCTGCCCTGGCTGCTGCCCCCGACGCCTGAGCAGAGCTTTGCGGCAGCCTTAATTTTTGGCCCTGAGGACCGCGGCTTGAGCAACGAAGAACTGATCTACGCCCAGCGCTGGGTGCGCATTCCGGCCACCGACGCCTATCCGTCGCTAAACCTGGCTCAGGCGGTGGCGGTGTGCAGCTACCTGCTGCATCGAGCGGTGGCTACAGCGTCGCTGGCAGAAACCTTTGCCCCGGCGGTAGTGGCAGGGCCGTTGGCACCCCTTGAGCAAATAGAGGGGTTTTATCGAGATTTGGAAATCGTTTTGCTGAAAATCGGTTATCTTTACCCCCATACCGCCGCAAGCCGGATGGCAAAACTGCGGCGATTGCTGCATCGAGCCGGGCCAGACAGCCAGGAGTTGGCTATGCTTAGGGGCATTCTTCGGCAGGTGAACTGGGCCGTGGATACGGCCCAGCAGGAAATCTGAGGGGATTTCTAGGGCAGTGGGTGAAGGCACATTTGGTGTGAGTAAGGCAGATGTCACAGTACGACGATTCTCGCAATCCATTTTCGGCCGCTTCGAGCCGTCCCGAGGGTGAGTCGCCCTGGGCAGAGACGCCCCCTCCGGCTAACCCCGGACCTGGGACTGGATCTGGGCGCGGCGGGCTACAGCTGCCGGGTGAAGCCAATACCGTCTGGGGGAGCGATGGCTTGCAGCGTCCTTCGCCCATGGCGCGGCGGCGCAACCAGTGGCGAGAGCACCAGCAGCTCACCCCCGACTTCAACATTGCCCCCAGCGCTGCTCCCCCGGTTGCCCCCCCCATTGCTCCCCTAGAACCAGAACCGGTGGTGCGCCCCTCGGCCCGCAACGCTGCGCTACCCACCTTCAAACGTGGCCCGGCCCCAGAACCTCCCCGCGCTGCCAGTCCCCAGCGGGATATGAATCCCCAACGGGTTGCGAGTCCCCAGCGGCCCCATGGCCCCACCCGGCCAGAGGATCTGCGTCAGGGACCGTCGGCCCCGCCTCGGTCGCCTCAAGCCGGGGCCGCGCCGCTGCAGATGCACCCCCACAGCATTCACCCCAGCACCCTCAACGCCAGCGCCACCACCCCCCCCTTGGGTTTGGGTAGCTCGTCCACGGGGGCACTGCCCCCCAACGTGACTCCCCTGCGCCCCCCCCAGCGACGCTGGTCTAAGCCCGGCCCAGGGGAACCAGCAGCTCAGACGGGGCGCTTGGCACCGGCCGATCCCAGACGGTCAGCAGTGGCTCCAGAGCCAATCCCCCTAGCCCCAGGGATTTTGCCCGAGGTGGCTACACCTCCCCGGCGATCGCGGGCGGCAACGGCCCGACGACGGCTGGCCAACCCGCCCTTGCCTCTGCTCTACCTGATTCGGCTGATTATTTTGGGCGTGGGAGTAGCGGCGATCGCGGGCACCCTGCTGTCGGTGCTCAGCCCCAGCAATGTGGCCTCTAGCCGGGACGGTACCGCCCCGGCTGTGGCCAGCAACTCGCGCCAAACCGCAGCGGGCGGTCTGGCGCAGGGCAGGGCGGCGGGCAGCGTCACCGATCTGCGCCTGACCACCGAAATTACCCGCCTCAAGGGCGAGCTAGAACAGCTAGCCACCCTCACCCCCGGCCTCACCCCCGTGGCCTTTGCGGTAGACCTCGACTCTGGCCAGTACGTAGACCTGGGCGGGGCCGAGCCGGTGGCGGCGGCCAGCACCATTAAGGTGCCGATTTTAGTGGCCTTTTTGCAACAGGTAGATGCGGGCACCATCGCCCTCAACCAGTCCATTGTGCTGCAGGAGGAGTTTATGGCGGGCGGCTCGGGCACCCTGCGCGGCGAGGCCGTGGGCACCGAATACACTGCCCTGGAGATCGCCACCCGCATGATCGTG
Source organism: Nodosilinea sp. (assembly GCA_035644955.1). Taxonomy (GTDB): domain Bacteria; phylum Cyanobacteriota; class Cyanobacteriia; order Phormidesmidales; family Phormidesmidaceae; genus Nodosilinea. Next base: position 10,134 of record DASQNN010000587.1, read on the forward strand.
ACCAGCGACAACACCGCCACCAACATGATGATTGCCGCCCTGGGGGGCATTGAGGCGCTGAACCAAACCTTTGTCACCTGGGGGCTAGAGCACACCCTGTTGCGCAACCCCCTGCCCGATCTCGATGGCACCAACATCACCAGCGCCAAAGACCTGGCCCTGATCATGGCCCTGGTCGACCAGGGGGGGCTGCTGTCGCCGCGATCGCGCGATCGCCTGTTTAGCATCATGCAGCGCACCGAGAACGGCAGCCTTATTCCATCGGGCATTCGCGACCAGTCGGTACTGGCCAACAAAACCGGTGACATTGGCGCTATGCTGGGCGACATTGCCCTGATCGACGTGCCCAACGGCAAGCGCTACACCCTGGCGCTGATGGTGCAGCGCCCCACCAACGACGGCCGCGCCAGCGAGCTAATTCGCCGCATGACCGAAACCATCCACGCTGAAATGGCCCAGCCAGTGGCCCCGGTGGGCAACCCCAACGCCGCCCCGTTAGGTGACCCCAGCGCGGCCCCGTTAGGCGACCCCGGAGCGACTGAAAATCCTTACAGCATTGAAAATCCCGACGCTGTGGCGCCGGTAGATATGAACCCACCCAGCCGCCCCCCCGCGCGAGATGAGATTCCACCGGGGTAGGCCGATCAAATGAGGACGGTGAGGAGATGAGGAAGTAAGGGAGTCTTTACAATTCTGTGGGATAGGTATCTTGCCTGTCCTAGCTGAGCAGGTAAGATGCCCACGGTATAAGGCTGTGGGCATCTCCATTCAGCGTCCCACAGGGATTCATCCAAAATTCTGATCGCTCCATCTCCTCATCTCTCCATCTCCTCATTTCATCTCAACTCAATACATAAAGCGCTCGTGGCGAATCACATCCTCCCCTTCCAGTTGGGTGTAGCTGCCGCTGCTGACCTGGTACACGGCTAGGGCTTTGTCGTTGATGTGGTACTGGTAGTTGCCGTTGATGGCAATGTAGGTGCCCTGTTCTTGGCGCACGTCGGCGGTGGTGAGGGTGTCGCTGAGGGTCTTGTTAATGCCGATGTAGCTCAGCCCCTGGGGGGTCTGACACAGGTGGATGCTAAAGGATTTAGTCTCGAAGAAAGCTTCGGGGCGGTTGCTGTCGCCGCAGGGGCCGGTGGAAATCTCTGGAGCAGGGGCAGGGGCGGAGCTGGCCGCCTGTCCACTGGTGTCGACAAAGTCGCCGCGTACCCACCCCTCGGTCTCTGACTGGGCAAATTTAACGTAGTACCAGCTAAAGCCGCCTTCGCCCTCGGCCAGGCGCAGCAGGGTAATCTGGTCGCCGCCCTGGCCGTAGCCCTGGGTGGCCGACTGGGTGGTGGGCTGCGATCGCAGGTTAATTTGCGAACCCGCCGCCTGGGTGACCAGGTGGGCGGTGCGGCTGGGGTCGATGGGAGTAGCGCGAAAGCCGCCAATATCCTCTGCCTCAGCGCTCTCGGCGCCTGTCGTCGCCGTGCTTTCGCTATCCCCAACACCGCCATCGGCGGCATCGTCTGAGACGTCAGCCCCCCGGGTGCAGCCGCCCAAGGCGATCAGCACCAGAACCAACGCTAGTCCTTTGCTCCGGATGCCCCAATTCAACCCCATGCTCTACCTCCAACCCCAGCGGCCAAATCTAGCCGCCAATAGTAACGCAAAATGGGTAGCGCAAAAGGGACGGTGAGAAAGAAGAGCGACAGCAGCGAAAACCTGGCAACCCCCATCTACCCATCCACCCATCTACCCCCTAACCGTCCCACTTCACCTTAAACAGGCGAAACAGCTCGTAGTCGCGGGTTGAGACAACGCGCGCCCCTTCAGCCTTTACCAGGGCAGGCCAGCGATCGAGGTCTTCTAAATAGACTTCGGCACCTAGATAGGTTTCGAGAATGGCCCACCCTTCCGCCAGCTCGGCGTCGGGGTTGAGCGCGTCGAACAGGAACCAGCCGCCGGGCTTGAGAACTTTTTTGACCTGCTGAAGCACCATGGCCCAGTAGTCGGCTGGGTAGTAGCAGCTGACCCCAGTGGCGATCGCCATATCAAAGGAGTGGGGCTCGTACTCCAGCCGGTGGGCGGGGCCCTGGGTAACGCCCTTAAACAGCTTGGAGTTGAGCTGCGGGCCACGGGAGGTCAGGGCCTGACAGGCCACCGGGCTGATCTCGTGACCATAGAACAGGGCCTCCCAATCGCGCCAGGGATAGATCAAAAAGCTGATGCCGCAGCCGATGTCGAGACAGCGATCGCGCTTGCGAGGCTTCACCGCCTCCCAAAAGGGGGTCGAGATCCGCGGCGTCAGCGTACCGGCAATCCAGTCTTGAAACACCGGCATTTCTTCGACCTCGGGAGGCAGGTCGAAGGCTTTGCCCCCAAACTCGTGGTCGTAGCGGCGGGTCACCGCCTGCACCTGAGCGCCCCAGGGGGAAGGGTCGGCGGCGGGCAAACGGTTCATCCCTTCGCTTTTCATCCTTTCAGGGCTCGGCTAAAGTTGGCGCGGTACGACTTGTTGAGGGCCAAAAACAGTGGCCACAGCAGCGTGAACTTGACCTTGCCCTCGGTAAAGTTGGTGCGGTTAAACCCCGTCCAAAACTTGAAGGCCCCGCCGCCGTAGATACCAGCCAGCAAAAGCGCGATCAATGTACCCATAGTCACTGCTCCTTTCTACCCGGGTCGCCTATGCTTCTACAATACCAACGTTGCTCCCGGTTGGTTGCCCGCTACGGCCTCTATTTCCCTAGCATTGGCCCCCAGAGCTAGAGAACAGCAGGCATACAGCGGTGCAGCACAGCTCCCACCTGCGATAAAGAATAGAGCGGGTGCATTTACTCTAGTCTATCCTCGGGTGGATTAGGGCTGGAATATGGTAATAGTTATCCCTGTAGAGAGAGTAACCCACTTAATTTTTGGCTAGTGCCCCGCCGCCCGGCAGAGGCCCCTATTGGGAAAACGTTTTAAAGCAGGAAGGAGACGATATGCGTGCAGTGCTTATGGCTGGTGGTTCAGGGACTCGGCTGCGGCCCCTAACCTGTGACTTGCCCAAGCCAATGGTACCGATTCTCAACCGCCCCATTGCTGAACACATTGTTAACCTGCTCAAGCGCAACGGCATTACCGAGGTCATTGCCACCCTTCACTACCTGCCCGACGTCATGCGCAACTACTTCAGCGATGGGCGCGATTTTGGCATACAGATGACCTACGCCGTCGAAGAAGACCAGCCCCTGGGCACGGCGGGCTGCGTAAAAAACATCGCTGACCTACTCACCGACACGTTTTTGGTGATTAGCGGCGACAGCGTTACTGATTTTGACCTCAAGTCGGCCATTGAGTTCCATCGGCAAAAAGGCTCAAAGGCTACCCTGGTGCTGACCCGAGTCCCCAATCCCATCGAGTTCGGTGTGGTGATTGCCGACAACGAGGGGCGCATTCAGCGGTTTTTAGAAAAGCCCTCCACCAGCGAAATTTTTTCTGACACGGTCAACACGGGCACCTATATTCTCGAGCCCGACGTGCTCGACTACCTGCCTCCCAACGAAGAGTCTGACTTTTCTAAAGACCTGTTTCCCCTGCTGTTGGAGAAGGGCGAACCGCTCTACGGATATGTGGCAGACGGCTACTGGTGCGACGTGGGCCACCTGGAGGCCTACCGCGAGGCCCAGTACGATGCTCTACACCGCAAAGTTGTGGTCGATTATGCATACCGGGAAACATCTCCCGACGTTTGGATCGGTGACAATACCCAGATAGATTCAACGGTTCAGATCAACCCGCCGGTCATGATTGGCAACAACTGCCGCATTGGCGCCCGTACGGTGCTCGAACCGGGCACCGTCATTGGCGACAACGTCACCATCGGCTGCGATGCCGACCTCAAGCGGCCCATCGTGTGGAACGGGGCCATTGTGGGGGATGAAGTGCACCTACGGGCCTGCACCATAGCGCGGGGAGCGCGGGTTGACCGCCGCTCCCACGTGCTGGAGGGGGCGGTGATTGGCCCCCTGTCTACGGTGGGTGAAGAGGCGCAAATTAGCCCCGGCGTGCGGGTCTGGCCGAGTAAGCAAATCGAGTCAGGTGCAACGTTGAACATCAATTTGATCTGGGGCAACACCGCCCAGCGCAACCTGTTTGGTCAGCGGGGGGTGGCTGGGCTTGCCAATATCGACATTACCCCCGAGTTTGCCGTCAAGCTGGGGGCAGCCTATGGGTCTACCCTCAAGCCCGGCTCCCACGTGATTGTGTCGCGGGATCAGCGCAGCATTTCGCGCATGGTGTCGCGATCGCTGATCGCGGGCCTGATGTCCGTCGGCGTCAATATTCAGAACCTAGAGGCGACGGCCATCCCAGTGGCCCGCAGCGTGCTGGCCCAGATGGGGGTAGCGGGGGGGGTTCACGTGCGTCTACACCCCGATCGCCCCGACTACGTGCTGATCGAGTTCTTTGACGAGCACGGCATCGATATCCCCAAGGGCAAAGAAAAGAAAATTGAGGGGGCCTACTTTAAAGAAGACCTGAGGCGATCGCCCATCCACGAGATCGGCACCGTCACCTACCCCTCCGAGGTGGTCTCCGCCTACACCACTGCCTTTGAAAAGCACCTCAACATTGAGGCGGTAACCAACAGCCAGGCCAAGGTTGTCATCGACTACCTCTACGCTGTGTCGGGGGCGGTGCTGCCGCAAATTCTCGGCAAGTTTGACTGCGATGCGGTGGTGCTCAACGCCAGTCTGCGGCAGGTGGCACTCTCCAACGACGAGCGCGAGATGATGCTGGGCCAGCTGGGCCAGGTGGTGCAGGCGTTGCGGGCCACCTTTGGGGCCCAGGTGTCGGCCAACGGCGAACAGCTAATTTTGGTCGATGAGGTGGGCACCCGCATTCGCGGCGAGGTGCTTACCGCCCTGATGGCGCACATGATTCTCACCACCCATCCTCGGGGCACCATCGTAGTGCCAGTGCACACCTCCGGGGCGATCGAGCACATTGCCCGCCGCCACGACGGCCAGGTCATTCGCACCAAGGCCAACCCCACCGCCCTGATGCAGGCCTGCCAGACTAACCCCAACGTGGTGCTGGGCGGCAGCGGCGAAATGGGCTTTATTTTCCCTGAGCTGCACCCCGGCTTTGACGCCATGTTCTGCATCGCCAAGCTGATTGAGCTACTGACCCTACAGAAGCGATCGCTGGGGCAAATTTGGTCAGAGCTGCCCCGCATGGCCTACCGCATGCAGACCCTGCGCTGCCCCTGGACCGTAAAGGGCGCTCTGATGCGCTACCTGGTCGAAGAAAACCCGCCCGAGCGTCTGGAGCTCATCGATGGGGTTAAAATTTTAGGTGACAACCCTGACGACTGGGTATTGGTGCTGCCCGATGCTGG
>DASQNN010000588.1:0-1642 GCA_035644955.1 Nodosilinea sp.
GAGCATTCCAGTTTCCCTAGTGATGACGACCTACAACCGGGAGCGGTACGTGGGGGCGGCGATCGCCAGCGTGCTGGCCCAGACCTACCCCCACTTCGAGCTGGTGGTGTGGGATGACGGCTCGATGGATAACACGGTGGCCATCGCCCGCAGTTATGCCGATCGCGATCGCCGAGTCAAGGTCGTGGCAGCACCGCACCAAGGGCGAGTAGCCTCCCTCAACGCCGCCATGGACCAGACCCACGGTACTTACCTGGGCCTGGTCGATAGCGATGATTTGCTCGCCCCCACTGCCCTAGCCGACACCGCCGCTGTGCTAGATGCCCAGCCCAAGGTGGAATGGCTCTACACCGACCACCTGCTGATTGACCCCGAGGGGCAACCCCTGGGCTACGACCCGCGCCGCCACATTCCCTACTCGCCGCTGGGGCTGCTGGTCGATTTCATGACCTTTCACTTTCGCCTGATGCGGCGATCGCTGTTTGATCGAGTCGGTGGCTTCGTTGGCTCCCCCGATTATGCGGAGGACTACGATCTGTGCCTCCGGCTGGCAGAGATCTCTGCCCCCTACCATTTGCAAAAGACCCTTTATTTCTATCGCCATCACGGGGGCAATATCTCGCAACGGTACGCCGATCGCCAGCTAAACGATGCACAACAGGCCGTAGAGCGGGCTATCCAGCGGCGGGGCCTGGCCGACCAGCTCACCCTCACCGTCGAAGATCGTCGCTTCCGGCTGCGGGGTCGGTTAAAGCAACCGACCCTGCCGCCCTGGCGGGCTTGTCTGTCTCCCCCGATCGCTCGTCCAGTCGGCACCGTACTGGCCAGCCTATCCCTTTCCAGCTTGGCGATCGGCGAAGCCCAGGCCCTCGTTGCGCCCTCCCCAGGGCAGCTGCGGCAGACCACGGTCACTAACCCAGTCAGCGCAGCGGCCGAAAGCATTCTCCCCGCCGCTCGACCCACTGCCCCCGACCCATCCCAGGCACTGCCTCGGTTTGCCGAAACCCTGCCCATGGCAGTGCAGCTGGCCCAAGCCATTCAACCCGCCAGCGATGGCACGGGCACGGTGGTGAACCAGACCGGCAACCAGTTTGAGATTACGGGGGGGCAGCGATCGCTCGACCAGACCAACCTGTTCCACAGCTTTGAGCAGTTCAACCTCACCGCCGAGCAGGCTGCCACTTTCCTTTCTCAGCCCGAGATTCAGAACATTGTTGGGCGAGTGGTGGGCGGTGACCCATCGCTGCTGAATGGGCTGCTGCAAGTTCTCGGTGGCCCCTCGAACCTGTTTCTGGTGAACCCGGCAGGGCTGCTGGTGGGGCCAAATGTGCAGCTCGACATTCCCGGTTCGCTGACGCTGACCTCCGCTAACGCCCTGAGTTTTGGCAATCAGTGGCTGCCCACGACAGGGCCAGTAGACTACAGCCTGCTGAACGGCGCACCTACAGGCTTTACCTTTTTGACCGATCGCCCCAGCCCGGTCGTCAACACCGGCAATCTGAGCGCAAACCCCGGCGCGGCGGTGCGGCTGATGGGCGGCACCGTGGTGAATACTGGCACCATTACCGCCCCCGGCGGCGAGATTACCCTGGCGGCGGTACCCGGCAGCAGCACCGTGCGGATCAGCCAGCCCGGACAAATT
>DASQNN010000589.1:0-1696 GCA_035644955.1 Nodosilinea sp.
ATCCAGATACCGGTAAACCGAGTATGGAGGTTCTACGCCAGGTTTCAAAAGCCCACGATGGTAAGGCAGGGGTCTATGGTGCCGTCCTGGTTGAAGGTACGATTCGCCATGGTGATGCTGTTGAACTGTTGGCATAAGCAAGCCAACGCTCAACGGTTGCTATAGCCCTACCGATGGCGAGACCGGCTAGGGCCAGATGGTGCGGTGGGGCGGCAGTGGTTAAAGACCTCATGCCAGCTGACGACATGGCCGATAACGGCGATCGCTGGCGCTTCAAACCCAGTTTCAACCACCTGGGCGACGATGGTGGAGAGAGTACCAATCAGGGTTTCTTGCTGGGGGTAGGTGCCCCAGCGAATGAGGGCAACGGGGGTCTCAGGGCTGAGCTCGGCGGCCAGCAGCTCGGCGGTAATGGTGCCCAGGTTGTGAATGCCCATGTACACCACAATGGTTTCAGACCCCTGGGCCAGGGCGCGCCAGTTAACCCTGGGGCGGTATTTGCCCGCAGACTCATGGCCGGTTACAAAGGTTACCGACGAACTCTGGCTGCGGTGGGTGATCGGAATGCCCGCGTAGGCCGGCACGGCTACCCCGGCCGTAATGCCGGGCACCACTTCTACCGCAATGCCGGCGGACACCAGGGCAGCCATTTCTTCGCCGCCCCGCCCAAATACAAACGGGTCTCCCCCTTTGAGGCGCACCACTACGGCATGGGTCCGGGCCTGGTCAATAATCAGCTGATTGATCTCGTCCTGAACCAGGGAGTGGCGACCGCGCCGCTTGCCCGCATCGAGCACCACCGCCTGGGGGTTGATCATCGCCAGAATGGGGGCGCTGACCAGGGCATCGTGAATCACCACATCGGCGCACTCCAGCAGCCCCTTGCCCCGCAGGGTAAACAGACCGGGATCGCCAGGGCCAGCGCCAACCAGGTATACCTTTCCGTAGGGTTGGCCCCCGTGAGGCCCAGAAGCTGCTGACACCATAAGCGTTATCAAACTCAGACCGTTAAGCAAAAGGGATGGCTTAAAAAATCAGCCATCCCTTAGAGTAGACCGTCTCCGGCTGGTATGCGATCGCCCTCTAAGGCCGGTCTTGGGCTAGCCCCCCAGGGCCAAGGTACATCCCGATCAATCTCGCTGCCGATTGTCTAAGACACCATTGATGAAGGATGCGACGAAGGATGAATGGAGTGGCGAAAGGCCACCCGCTGCATGGGAATGAGGGCCTGCTGCGGCTTCGGCGGTAGCCGGTCTAGGGCCAGGTCTATGACCAGGTGAGCGAGTTCTGGCGAAGGCCCCAGGGGCGGCAGCAGGTGAAATCCCATCTGCGGAAAGCGCTCGGCCAGCTCTTCGGTGAGGTGGGTAATGGCATCGGTGGTGCTGCCCGCAAACAAGAAGTAGGGCAAAATAGCGACCTTCTGCACCCCGGCCTGTATGTGGTGAATGACTTGAGACTCCAATTTGGGGGCAATGGCCCAAAAGGCCGCCGTCCCCCCCAGCGATCGCGCCAGGGTACAGATAGCGTCGTTACCCCCCGGTCGGCGACTGCCGTGGGCCAGCAAAATGGGCGTTTCGGTAGCCGTCGCGTGCAGCTTGCGGCGCAACAGCCCCTTAATGCCCGGGTGGCTACCCAGGTGGGGACACACCTCTAGGGTTAAGTCAGGCAGCGCCTGGCGGGCCTGCTCCACCTCAGC